>NZ_JBKEIV010000007.1:0-13445 GCF_046693725.1 Anaeromassilibacillus sp. SJQ-1
TGCCTACAACGATTTCTGCATCCTTCGGAGAAAGTGCTAATTCGTCTCCATCAACCACCGGTGCATCATTGTATCCGAGTTTTGTGAAGTCAAGCCACAGAACAACATTCTCATTGTCTGGAGCAATTGCTGGCGTATCCGCTTCCGCCTTATCATAAGCGTCCTGACCATTCAGTTCATCCACACTGAGCGCCTTATCGTATACGCGCACCTTGGCAAACTGGTTGCTGTTGGTTCTCCCCGTCTCCGGGTCATAACCGATGTAGAAGTTCGTATCGTTGGAAGAAACGCCGCCTGTGGAACTGTCAGTCGCCTGTGCGACAATTTCGCCGTTCAGGTAAAGATACAGTTTGCTGCCGTCATAAATGCCGGCGATATGATTCCATTTATTGATCACTTCGTCGCGATTAAACGCATACTCATAGGTATACCACTTTCCATCGTTGGCTTTGATGAAAAAGTCAATCGTCGTCGAGCGCATACGGAAGCCCATACAGCTATCGCCCTTGCCAAGGTACATATCGTAATCCTTCTGGCTGCTGGACGGTTTCACCCAGACTTCCACGGTAAACGGATTCTTGCCCTTGAACACATCCTTGAAGATGTCGCCGCCCTCAGTTCCTTTGTCATTCGGGACCGGCATATAACCTGTCAAAGCGGCGCCGAAGGTGTCGTCCTGAATCAGATTGGCCGTATCCGGGAGAGCGGGATTCATAGCATTTGCGCTCTGATCCACCACATACGGAGCCTTTCCTCTGAGTGCCTGGACTTCTTCCAATGCCGTTTCCAGTTCCTCATAATTGGATACCAGCTTCTTCTGGCTGTCGGTCAGGCCTTCATAGAGGTCCACGATTGCCTCAATGTCAGCGAGCTGGTCATAGGAGTATACAAAGATCGAGTCAATCGCTTCCTCGACTGCCTGGGCCTGCTGCTGGTCAAAAGCATCCTGATCAAAGCTTTCCAGGGTTCTCCAGGGCTTGCTCAGCTCCATCGGATCGCCCGAAGCGGTTTCATACGGAACGATTGTGTACTCATAGGTGTACGCCTTATCGTTCGGGACTGTATACTGCTCCAAAGTGTCCGGGCCACAGCTTGCGCCGCCGAGGCCGCGAGAAATCAGGTCCACATGGAAATATGTTTCTTCATTCGGGCCTTTCAATTCATATGGATGATTTGCAGCGTCCAGCTCATCAGCTGTGAAATGCAGAGCACCTGCCTCCAGATCTTGTTTACCGGCTACAAGTACGCCATAAGGCTTGTTCTCACCGGTGAGAGCCATCCACTTCACGCCATTGTAGTCGCCAGTGGTCTGTGTCTTCAGGAACGGATAGAAGGAATCGGTTGCCGTTGAGGTATAGACACCAGTCATTGCATAGGTGCAACGGTCGATGTAACCTTCAGACGGGCCGTTGCCATACCAGGTAATATCCTCATAGCCCGCCGGCAAAGTCATTGTGGAACCAACCTTCAGCAGCTGGCCCATACCGGTTCCAGTGGCATCCAGCGTCATCTTAACGGTAACTGCGCCAGATCCGTCGATGGTATACACTACGGTCTCCTTGGCACCCTTCGCATTATTGAGTGTCAATTCCGTGGTAACGACCATTCTCCCATCCTCTGCAGCAGAGACGGTCAGGCCATCTTCATTCAGCGTGATATTCTTATTGGCACTCTTCCAGGTGGAATCCATGCTCTTATCGTTATCAATCGCTGCTCTCCAGAAGTCCGGAACGGGTCCCTCCTCGATGATCTCTTCGCCTTTGAAAACATAATTGGACATCGCGCCTGTTGACTTGTTCAGCTTAAAGGAGAAGTCCTCCCCTTTGACCAACACATAGTCCGCGTCGCTTTCGGTATCAACCGTTACATCTTTCTCCGAAATGACCGGGGCCACTGCTGGAACAGCTGCCGGAATCGCAAACTGCTCGTGCGCCACTTCATGGCCAGCATCTGCCCACCAGCAATCATCCTTGAGCAGGAAGTTGATGTTGAGGTAATACTCCGCACCTGCCGGACGCTCGTTTTCTGCCGGCATTGTATACGGAATCGTAACAGACTTGGTTTCCTTCGGCGCTATATTTGCCTCTTCGTCCGCGAGGATTCCTTCATCAATCACTTCGCCGTCCTGCAACAGCTGCCACTGGACGTCATAAGCATTGACATTCGTGAAATTATTCTCGTTATAGATGTTGACCTTGCGGTTCATGAGCTCATTTTCCGTGGCCGTCACCCAGATAGACTGGTACTGGTATTTTACTTCATAGAGCTCAGGCTGCGGGTCACGGTCCGGGGATACGATGCCGTTCACACAGAAATTACCACTGTTGTTGGTATCGCCCCAGTCTCCGCCGTAGCCGAAGAACTTGCCATCCATCTCTTCATTATAAAGATTTTGATGGGCATAGTCCTCTGTGTAGTAGTCCCAATACTGCTGCTCAAGCTGGGTCATCGGCTCAGAGTAATCCAGCCACAGGACCACGCTGTCATCTTCTGCGCCAATGGCCGGAGTCTGGCTGTTCTGTGCCTGGAGTTCCTCCGCCGTCAGCGCTCTGTTGTAAATACGCGCAAGCGAGATCTCTCCGTCCACGGTACGATTGTGCTCCAAATCGATACCAATGCCGAGATCATAACTATTGGTATGGATATTGAAGCTGCCATTATTGGTATTCATCAGTCTTCCGTCATAGTAGACCTTCAAAGCAGTACCGTCATAGGTACCGGCGATCTGGTGCCAATTGCCCACCCAGTCGCTCGGGAGGTCAAAGGAAGCAGAATTCCAATTTGCACCGTCATAGACAAAGAATTCCACGCCGGCATTTCCACTGCTTCTGGTCTTCAAAGCAACCTGCGTATCGCCCTTGGCGATAAACACGCTATTGGATGCAGTAGAATTCGGCTTTACCATCACTTCAAAGGTAAAGTTTGCATCCGAGCCCGAGAGCACAGCGTTATAGACGTCGTTGGCCGCGCCGGAAATCACGGAATATCCATCGTATGCTTTGCCTGTAAGGGAAGCATCGTCTGCGTCAACTGCGCTGGTTGCACCTGTCACGGTTGCTACCGCTGCATTTTTACTCAACTCAGTGATGCTGCTCTGGCTGGGCAGGGTATCGAGGTCAATGGCACGGGATTGGTCAACCCAGTCCCAAATGAAGCCGCCGAGCATATTGTCAGAGCTGCGGACAGCATCCCAATACTCTTTCAAGTTGCCGACCGAATTGCCCATCGCATGGGCATATTCGCACATGACATACGGCATCTTGCCTTCGCCAGCATATCCCTGTACTGCACTGACCGACGGATACATATTGCTGCCCATATCGGTTCCACAGTCCTGGTTCAAACCTTCCGCATGAACCGGGCGAGTCAAATCGCGGTCCTTGAAGAACCACACCAAGCGCGGGAAAATATTGTCACCGCCGTGGCGGTCATAGCTCATCTCATTGCCGATGGACCATGCGACAACCGCGGTCTGATTCTTCAACGTCTGGTAAGAGGTATTTTCACGGTCGAATAGAACCGTACTCAGGTATTTATTGATATTGTCGTTTTGGCCCATAATGGCATGACATTCCGCATTTGTCTCGCCCATCATATACAGGCCATACTTGTCGCAGAGGTAATAGAGGTACTCATCATTCGCATAGTGAGAGGTACGGACTGCGTTCAGGTTCCATTCCTTCATCAGCTTGACGTCTTCCTCATAAGTTTCCTTCGGCACATATTTGCCGCCAAATGGGTCGGAATCGTGGCGGTTGGTGCCGCGGAACAACAACGGCTGTCCATTGATGGTGATCGGCTCATATTCCGTTGTGATGCGGTTGTAGTTCTCATCTACCTCCGTACGGGTGAACTCGATCTCGCGGAAGCCGAGTTGCTGGGAAACGCTTTCGAACAGCTTGCCGGAATTTTTGTCGTAGAGGTTGAGGACCAGCGTGTAGAGGTTCGGGTCCTCGGCGCTCCAAAGTTTCGGGCTCTTGACCAGCTCGCTGACATCTGCGGTAGCCGACTTGCCAGCGGCAATCGCGCCGAGATCGATGCGCATCGGGTCGTCTGCAAAGACGTTGTTGCCCTCTGCATCAAACAATTGAACGTCGATTGCAAAATTGGAGACATCCTGTGTCGCATAGTTGGTCACGACCGGACTCAACTGCAGATCTGCATTGGTGTAGGTCTCGTCCAAGTCGGTGATGACGCGGTAGTCCGAGATATGCACCAAGGGGGTGGAATACAGGTAGACGTCGCGGAAGATACCGCCGTCGTAGATCATATCCTGGTCTTCCATCCACGTTCCGTCGCAGAATTTATGTACCTTTACTGCAAGGGTGTTGACTTCGCCCTGCGGGTTCAGATAATCGGTGATGTCGAACTCGTGCGGACGATAGCTGTCCTCACTATAGCCGACCTCATGGCCGTTGACATACACATAATAAGCGGACTCCACGCCCTGGAAGGAAATCAGCACGCGGCCGTTGTCCTGAAGCATGGAGGGTTTCACAGTGAATTCCTTGCGGTAGAAACCCACCGGGTTGTAATTCGTCGGCGCCTGCGGAACGCTGGGGTTGTCCCCTTCCTGCCAAGGCATCTGGGTGTTCGTATAAATGGAATAGTCCCAATCGCCGCAGTCCTCATAGCGGGTCCAGCTGCGCGGAACATCCACATCGTGCCACCCATCTTCGGCCTTCACCTCATAATCGGGGTTCATAAAGCCGTCATCCAGGTATTTCTGGCCCTTTTCCGGGTTGGATACCACGACAAGCTGCCAATCTTTTTCGCCGGAACCGCTGAGCATCTGGACATATGCGGATTGATCCTTTGCATAATCCACGGCACCGGTCACTGCCTTGTCCACAGATTCATAAGGAACAGTAGACGTTGCAGCAGGCTCTCGATTGATTCCAACAACATCCCAAGCATTCTCTTCCGAACCGTCGAGGCCGGTATAGGTCGTGCCTGTCCACTCCTTGTGGGTAAATTTCTGGTCTTCGGGCTTCATTTCGGAAGCGGCCCGCGTAAGCTGCGGCCACTGTGCGTTGCTGTTCCAAGGATCTCCCGCGTCATTTCCCGCAGCAAATGCAGGCTGAATGCCAACACTGACGGTCATGATCGCCGAAAGAAGCAAGGAAACCAGCCGTTTCGATTTCATGCACATCTCTCCCCATCTTAAAAAATATTAAACAAGGAACCACCAAACATCCTCTTTCTCCACAACGCTCCCTCTACCGAAACGCTGTTGAGCTATCCGATCTTTGGTGTTCCTTATTTTTTAAATGAAATACTGAATTCCGTGCCATTCATAAAGCAAACAGTATTCTTTCTCAGTTTCCAACTTTTTTATATATTATAACAATTTATTTCCAAAAAAGATAGTACTTTTTTCTGAAATTCTTGTATTTTCTTTGTATTTTATAGGATAATGATTTTCAATTGGACTCCAAAAGCAAAAAAGCCCAGAGGGATTGATCCCTCTGGGCTGCACTTTAATGATTTACATTCCCTCCGGCATAGCCTCTCCGCGTTGCCCTTCGTGGAACTTCCGCTTGTTCTTTTTGCTCTTCCGGCCATGCCGGAATTTATCCACGCCGGCATACAGAACCGGGATAAATACCAAAGTGATTACGGTAGAGAGCGTCATACCAAAAATAATGGTAATTGCCATTGGACGTTGCATTTCTGTACCTTCCGCCGTGGAAAGCGCCATTGGGACCATTCCCAGTACCGTGGTGAGGGTAGTCATCAGGATAGGACGCAAACGAGTGGGCCCCGCCTTTTCCAGCGCTTCCACACAGCCCATCCCGCGTTCTCTGAGTTGGTTGGTGTAGTCCACTAGCACAATTGCATTGTTGACCACCATGCCGACCAACATAATAAAGCCCATAAATGACGTCGCAGTAATGGTATTGCCCGTTACAAACAGTCCCATGATTCCACCGGTCAAGGCTAGCGGCAGGGAGAACATGATGATAAATGGATGAATGAACGATTCAAACTGCGCTGCCATAATCATATAGACCAGCAGGATGGCAACAATCAGCACCACGAGCAGGCTGGTGAAGGTTTCGACAATACTATCCATCGTTCCAGTGAATTCATAGTCATATCCCTCGGGGAAATGATACCGATCGAGAACAGCTTCCGTATTGCGGCGTGCGGTTGCAGAGTCAATATCCGTCGTATTGGCACTGATGGTGATATAACGGTGCTGGTTGGTACGAGTGATCTGAGTAGCGCCGTCTGCCACCCGGATTTCCGCCACCTCTGTCAACGGAATGGGTGAACCGTTTGCCGCCGGTACGGTGATCCCCTGTAAATCATTCAGATAGCGGATACGGTCCGGATCTTCCATGATTCGGACGTCGATTTCGTCGCCGTCCACTTTATATTGGGTGGGAACGCTGCCTGTCACCGCTGTGCTGACTGCACTGGCAATGCTCGACGCAGTAATCCCGTAGGAAGACGCCTTTACGCGGTCGATCACGATGCTGGCCTCCGGGACTGCATCGTCCAACGAACTGGAAACATCGGTTACCCAGGGCTCCTTCTCCAATTGTTCCATCAAGTCGTTCCCGATCGCACGGAGCTGTTCGGTATCATCGCCATTCAGCTGGAACTGTACATCCGAAGAGGAGCCAAACGATCCCATTGCAGAGCTGGAAGCAGAAGCTGTAATTTCTGCGCCGGCAATCCCTTTTACCCGCCCGCGGATTTCATCCACCACTTCATCCGTCGACCGGTCGCGTTGGTCCATCCCTACCAGGTTGATGGTTACACTGGCGCTGTCTGTAGAAGATCCCCTGCGGTGACATACCATTCGTCAATCTCCGGAATATCCCCGAGCTGAGCCGTCACTTGATCGACCACCTTCGAGGTTTCCGACAAAACCGTTCCCTTTGGCATCGCAATCGAAATGCTTGCCGAACCTTGGTCCATAGAGGGAATCAGGTTCACTCCTACCACGGGTAGCAAGGACAGAGAGGCTACAAAGATCAGCAACACCAGGGCAACCACACGTTTTTTATGCCGCAGAGAAGCGTGCAGAACCCGGCGGTAGCCGCTGTCCAGCGCATCCAATCCACGCTTCCAAAGATTGAGAAATGCATGGAGGCGGGGATGTTTTTCCATGCGCTCTGCATCCGTACTTTTGAGTAGGCGGGAGGCCGCCATGGGGACAAAGGTCACGGAGACAATCAGGGAAACCCCCAACGAAAAACTCACGGTCAGGGACAGATCTTTAAACATCTGGCCAATCATTCCCTGTACAAACATCAAAGGAATGAATACCGCCACGGTAGTCAGCGTTGAGGCCATGACCGAGAGCGCAACCTCCGCCGTCCCTGTCTCAGCCGCTTTCCGCGCGCTCATGCCTTCCTCGTGATGGCGTGTAATCGCCTCCAACACAACGGTGGAATTGTCCACTAACATGCCGATACCGATGGTTAAACCGCCCAAAGAGATGACATTCAGGGACATACCACAAACGTACATCAATGCGAATGTCACAATAACCGAAGTCGGGATGGATACGCCGATAATCAGAGAGGACTTTCCATTGCGCAAAAATAGGAACAACACGACCATGGCCATCAGAGCTGCCTGCACCGCTGTGCTCAAAACATTACTGACAGAAGTCGTAATATAATCCGCCGTATTGGTGAGCATTGTCACATTCAACTCTGGATCGTCGGCTTCAATCTTGTCGAGTTCTTCGACAATTTTCTCGGAAATATCCACCAAGTTGGCATTGGACTGTTTTTGGATGGTGAGAATGATGCTCTTTTGTCCATCAATTAGGGCATAGGAGTCTTCTTCCTTTTCCACTTCCTTGACATCCGCCACATCGCGCAGATGGATCAGCGCTCCTGTTGAAGTGGTAATCGGCAAGTCGCGGATTTCATCAACCGATTCGAATTGACCAACCGAACGCAATTGTAGCTTGGCATCGCCCTGCGCAATACTGCCCGTCGGTAGGTTCAAGTTTTCTGCCTGTAGCATCCCGGAAATCTGCTGTACCGTCACATTGTATCCCTGCATCTTTTCCGGCTTTAAAACAACCTGCACTTCTTGATCGACACTGCCTGTCATGCTGACAGAGGCCACGCCGTCAATGCGTTCCAGGCGGTTGATTACATGGTCTTCAATTTCCGTGGTCAATTTGGAGAGATCCATATCCCCATGGACGCCCACCATGATACTGCTCAACATGCTAGGGTCCATTTTGATGACCATCGGATCGTTTGCCCCTTCAGGCAAGCTGCTTTTGACCAGATCAATTTTTTCACGCAAGTCGATGGCAGCCATATCCACGTCGGTTCCATCCACAAATTGCACGATTACCATGGAAGAATTGGCGGAAGAGGTCGAGGTAATGGTATCCACGTTGCTGACAGTCCCCAAAGCCTCTTCCACTGGTTTGGTAACCAGACTTTCGATCTCCTCCGGGCCCGCGCCGACATAAGTCGTACTGACCGCTGCAATTGGTATATTGATCGAAGGCATCAAATCCAACTTCAAGGCGGACAAAGAAACAAGGCCTGCCAAAATGAACACCAACATCACCATAATGGTGGTGATAGGACGCTTAATCGCGGTTTTTGTCGGCATACATTACGCCTCCTTTTCCGAATCGGAGGCTTCAATCACGTCACCGTCCGTCAGGAAGCTCTGGCCCTTTATAACAACGCTGCTGTTTTCCGCAAGTCCCGTGGTCACCTCCACCTGCTCTCCTGTATCGATACCGGTGGTCACTTCCACCTTTCTAGCGACGCCCTCTTCATTGACAAACACATACGATTGGTCGTCCGAGGTCAACACAGCGTCTCTTGGAAGAACGATTACGTTTTCATGCCGTTCATTTACAAAATGTACCTCTCCAAACATTCCAGATTTCAATTGCCCATCCGCATTGTCCAGAACAATCTTTACATTATATGTACCGGTCTGCCCCGCCGCAGGATTGATGCGATCAATTTTGCCCGTAAATGGCGTATCCGAAACAGCACTGACTTTTACATCCACGCTCTGCCCCACGGCAATGCGATTGATGAGTTCTTCTGAAACATTTACATCAATATACACGCGGCTCGTGTCACTAACGGTAAAGGCCGCACCGGCTGCACTGGAATACATGGTTCCTGCGGTCACATTGCACGCGGTCACCACACCCGAGATGGGACTTTTCACCGTCGCATCGCGCAGCGTTTTTTCTGCACTCGCCATTTGGGCCCGTACGGCCTTCTCATTGGCTTGAGCCGCCGCTAAGCCATCCTGTGCCTTTCGAAGATTTTCTGCCGGCATCTGATTGGCGATTAAATCGTAACTTTCCTTTGCCTGATTGTAAGCGATCTCTGCATTTTTCAATCCAGTCTCCGTCTGATCCATATCGCTTTTTGATATAATCCCCGCCTCATAGAGCTGTTTGTTGTTCTCATAGGTTGTTTTCATATCGTTATAGGCGATTTCGGCCTGTTCGAGGCCAGCTTTCGCAGACTGAATTTGTGACTGCATCGTTGCGCCATTGACCAGTTCTAAACTGGTCTGCGCGGATTTCACGCTGGCCTGCGCAGCAGCCAATTGCGCGTTAAGAACTTCTAAATTGTTCTCAATATCCTCCGTACCTACTTGGAACAGGGTTGCGTCCTTGTCCACATGGTCCCCCACTTGATAATAGACCTCCTGGACCGTTCCCCCTACTGTACTGACCACATTGGCTTCTTCTACTGGTTTCACCTTTCCGGAGTAGAGAAATTCACTTTGAATCTCTCCAAGCTTGGCGGGCATCACTTCCACCGAGACGACTTCTGCCTCTTCTGGCTCCGCGTTCGCAGGCTCTGCGCTGCTGGAGCACCCGCTGCATACAACCGCCACCGCCAATGCTACACAGATCGCGGCGGACCAATGGGACTGTTTTTTCATGAGTTATTCTCTCCTATTCTGCAAAATCTGGTCCTCATCAAGCTGTTGACAAACCTCTCCGCTAAAAAATCAAGCAATATATTAATATTACAAATAACGTTTATAGGCAGTACCGCTTTGTAATAGCACGCTGATTTTTGGGAAAATCCTTTGTCAACAGCTCGCTCATGCCCCTGTTTATTCACTGATGATCCCATACTCCAATGCCCATTTATATTGCTCAATGGCAGAGAATAAATTGGTTTCTGCTGTACGAACGGCTGCTTTCTGAGTGTCGAGCTGATCTTGCGCACTCACCAAAGCGAGTTCTGACAACATCCCCAACTGATATTTTTTCAAGGAAGCATCATAGTTTTTTTGTTCCAGAGCCAAGGTGGCCTGCGCGTTTGTCAGCAGGCGCTGCTTGTCGCCGATATTTTCATAAAGTTTGCGGAATGATGCGCCAAAGGAACCCTTTTCCTCGTCGAAGTTTTCTTGATTGCTGGGTACAGAGCTGCTGCCCCCCCATGATATGTAGTTATTATAAGCGTCCTCCAAATCGTCTGAAAAATGAATCTTCTCTACATAATAGGTATCCGGCTGCGGCAAGGACTTAATTGTCAGCCCTTGGTTATAATTGCGGCCGATCAGCGTGTTAAAGCTCCGTTTGAGTGCTGTGATTTCTAAATCCATGGTATCAATACCGGAAGAAATCGTATTACGGGCCGATTTGGTATTTTCTAAATCCAACGCAGTAATCATTCCCAACTCATATTGTTTTTGACTAGCTGCTAGATTCTTGTCAAACACATCCAAACTCCGGCGCAATTCGTCCTGCTGATCCACCAAGCTATTGTAGGCAATATAAAGATTTTTTGCACCAATTACCACTTGGTTGCGCGCCTGATCGATCTGCACCATTGACTGGCTGAGGCTGTTGCTGGTGCTCGTCAGTTGTGCACTGAGTGACTGCGTCATCGTCTGTAGGCCATTCAACATATCGGCCAATGTGGACCCCTGTGGCAATTGCGCTGCTGCACTGCTGAGTTGCTGTGAAAGCTTATTCAAGCTCTGCTGGCTTTGCTTTAAGGCTGCAATGCTCTGGTTGATCGCACTCGACTGCCCAGAAAAATCCAAACTGCCATCCACAATGTCCTCAATATCGTCGTACGCGATCACTTTACTCTCCCAAAGCTCTTTGGCAGAAGCTTGTGTCCCACTCCCCAACAGCCCAACCGGACAACACAAAAGCACGGCGGCGAGAAGTATAGACCAAAAACGTTTGCTCATGAATCGTTCCTCCTAAATAAATAGACTCATTACAATCTTTTATGACTCTCCCAAATTTATGTTCAATCCATCCATTGATGTCGGATCGGATAGAGTTTTCTGCACGCGGTCATATCCGCAGGAATGTATTCCAATATTCTATGTTTTAGAACATGGATTCATCTGGGAAGATGGCGCTCCTGGCATGCCTGTGCAATCTGCCCACTGAGGCGAATGAATAATTCTGTATCCAGTTCTCCCAAACACTCGACCAAATGATCCATACTGTTCATAGTCGCCTGATAAGCTTCCTCCAAGGTTTTTTCTCCCTTCGAAGTCAACATCACATAAACATGCCGCCGGTCATCCTGTCCATTTACGCGCGTCACCAGTTCCCGCTGTTCCAAATAATTGACCGCCTTTGTCACGGCAGGTTTTGAAACCTCTAACTCTGTGCTCAGTGTGGAGGCAATCACACCAGCCACACCGCCAGCTTTTTTGTTTTCCTCTGACTTTTCACGAATCAACAACAGCATCATCATCGTCGTTTTGGAAAGCGGACCTCCGATTTCGTAGTGCCGCAGGCCTTGTATTAAATTCAACAATGCATGAAGCAACTGGTTTCCAAGCTGTCCCAATAACATACCTCCCCGTCCGGTGTATCGTTTATGTTCCCCTCGCAAAAGTTAACTCGGTTAACTGAATGCATCGTAAGTCTAGTTCAAAAGGAAGAGGCTGTCAAGAATCCTGTGAAAAAATTCTCAAATCGTTTACAAATAGACTTATAGAAATCTTTTTGTACGTGTTTTCAGCGCCCACTTTTGGCGGCTATATAACTTTTTCAACTTGGAATCACTTTGGATAGATCCGCTCTGATATTCTATACAAAAAGAAAAGCCGCACCTAAGGTGCGGCGAAAGGCAATTCAAAGAGTTCTATTATACACCTTCTTCACTCTATAAAAAGACAATGTAGTTTACATGGCCGTTTTTATAGAATCTCCGGTATAATCTCGCAGACCAATAAAACACCGTCACATACACGGAAGCGAACATTAAGGCCGCCAAAGGAAAGGCCATAAAGACGTTCCGGATCATTCTGATAGGACGGACGTGGGTCCTGCGCCAATATCCCTAAAAGGGCTTCCCGGCGGTCTTCCGGTACATGAGAGAGGAGTTCCTCTGGACACTGAACCTCCACAGCATATCCGCGAAATGAATCCGCAAAGCCTCCTATGGCATCTGGATGGCTGTCCACCCCTGGAAGATAGGGCTTAATATCCAAAATTGGCGTGCCATCCATCAGATCTGCACCGGATACATAAAGCAGGGGCCCTTTTGAAGAATTCGGTTCTATATGCTCCAATTTCACACAGGATAGCCCAATGGCATTGGGCCGAAAAGGAGAACGTGTTGCAAATACTCCCATACGAGTGTTTCCTCCCATACGAGGCGGGCGGACCGTTGGCGACCATCCTTCCCGCACCGCTTCAGAAAATTGCCAGATCAGCCAAATGTGAGAAAACTCCTCCAAGCCGCGTACGGCATCGGGATTGCGATAAACTGGTTCAAACACCACTGTACTTTTCAGCGCATTCACCAAACCGCTCTGTCTGGGAATGCCAAACTTTGCTGGGAAATCGCTGTGCATCCGCGCGATTACCTTTGACTGCAAATGACTCGCTCATATGACGCTCCTTTTTAGAATCCTAGCATATTATGTGATACTCTTTTCCAATTCCTTTTTAAAATTGTTGCATCGATTACAGTATCTGATATTTTAAAGGACTCACCCTGCCAATGTGCCATCTAAATTTTCACATCATCTGCAAAATCGTGAAATATCGTTCCCCATCTGAAGAACCGTCTTTTCAGAGTATAACAGATGCCAGTATGGATTGCCACCACGAATGTTTTTTCTAAGTCTTCAATCGGACATCCAATGCTTCTCATTCACCCCTTCTGTTTTAAGCTGATCCGTACTAACCCTTTGAGAAGGATAGTATAAACGAGCAGCCCTCCCTCGCATGCATAAGTCGTATCCCTTAGTTGCACTCTTTGGGTTCCGATCATAATATTTGTGCTAGAGATCTGAATCCTTGCTTACAAAAAGGACGATACGCCTCGTAAATCATACCGTCCTAAAATTTCATAGCGCTTATCGCATTGAAGCGGCGCACGAAAATGCGAAAAGCGTTTCACGATAAATGCGAAAACTCACACGAGTATGGAGTTGTTCCGTCGTCAAATACTGGACTTGCATAACCAAACGAGTAGGTTACACAA
>NZ_JBKEIV010000008.1:0-11002 GCF_046693725.1 Anaeromassilibacillus sp. SJQ-1
TTACTGGTTCGGTTATGCCAGGCCGATATTAACCAGAACGACTTCCATACTGGTGTGAGTTTTCGCATTTATCGTGAAACGCTTTCGCGTTTTTCGTGCGCCGCTTCACCGTTCATTGCCCAGGGCATTGTTGGGGTAGATTTCCACTTGGACCTTGCCGTTGGTCAGTTCTTCCACTTTCTGTTTGAAATACTTTCCATAGACCGTGTATTGATGTTCATTGTTGCCCGTAGACCCAAATTTGATCTTGTAGACCCCGTTCTTATCGGGACCCTTCTGGGCCCCGCTGCAGCCAGCGGTCAAAAGAAGCCCCAGGGACAGGAGGATTGCTCCCGCCATCTTTAATTTTTTCCCCAACATCACCGTTCCTCCTCTCCAATCTCATGGACAGAATACTGGAATGAAAGCGTTCTGTTTAAAACCGGATCCACCATCTCCCCTCTGATTGTGTCCCGAAGACAAATCCGCTTTTCACAGGAACCGTCCCAGAGAAGATTACGCTCCGTTCTACGGCCCCCACCCGTTTATGGAGTTCTCCCAGGATGGTATCCACCGGCAGGGATATCTTCAGTCCCCCATCCTGGTACATTTCTTCTTTGCCATCCACCACCTGATAGGAATGCAGCAGGATCTGGTCCCAATGGTCTTTCACGTCTTCATAATCCCAGACCAGGGCCAGATGGGTTTGGGGCAGACCTGTTTTGCTTTCGGCACGCTTTCCCCTTCCAACTTGCGGTCCGTGTGATCGCTGCCCAATCCGATATAGATCTTATCCCCCTGGGTCACGATGACATATTCCACTTCCCGCAGGTATCATGGCCCACAAAGTGGATGTCCAGATCTTTGGTCAGCAGCATATTGGACATTTGGAAGATGGTCGGGATCATTTTCGGTGCAGGGACCCCGAATCTTTCTTTCAGTTCCTGGATATGCTCCATGGTCTTGGCCGTATTCCGGCCGGAATATCCGATAGCGAACAGTTCATCATAAACGATGTCCAGATCCTTCAGTTCCCCATTTTTCACCAGTTGAAAACGTACCGTAGACATATGTTTTGGCCTCCTTAAAATTTTTTATACAGATCCGGTCTCCGGTCCCGGAATACATTGATGGATGAACGGATTTCCTGCAGTTTGCTGAAGTCGATCTCTCCCGTAAAGATTTCTTCCTGGGTCCCCCCCTGCTTGATGGTTTCGCCCCAAGGATCAAGGATGACAGAGCGGCCGCCGTAGACCGTTTTTCCAGCTGTTCCGCAGGAATTGCAGGCCGCTACGAACAGCTGATTCTCCACGGCCCGAGCAGCCGTCAGGAGCTGCCAGTGGAAGCTGCGCACAGCTGGCCATTGGGCACAGATGAAGAGGATCTCGATATCTTTCAGAGCCAGTGCCCAGTGCCAGTTCCGGGAAACGGATATCATAGCAGATGATAATCCCGCATTTGTGTCCATCTGCATTCAAACGTACAGAGATGGTCCCCTTTTGATAGTAGGCATCTTCCTGCATAGGCGTAAAAACATGGATCTTATCATATTCCCCAACGCAAGAACCGGTCCTGTCAAAAATGAAGGCAGAATTATAGACTTTTCCGTCTTTCACATTCGATACAGAACCGGCAACAATATCATATGGAGTTCTTTGGCCAAATCTCCGATCCTGGTCTTTGTTTCTTCCCCTTCATGATCACAGAGCTCCGCCAAGATTTTCCACAGGGAAAAAGCCTGTATTCCAGGTCTCCGGCAGCACAATGACATCCGGCTGTTCTTCAGCCGCTTTGCGGATGAGTTCTTCTGCATGGAGGAAATTGGCTTTGGGATCTGCAAATTTCATATCCATCTGAACAATCGACGTTTTCACTTTCCTTTCAGCTCCTTTTAAAGATGTGATATGTAATATATTACTTTCTTTCTCACAATAATAGGATATCAAGAAAAGATTTTCCCGTCAATCCCCATTTTATCTGTTCTTTTTTCTTTATTTATGAATGTACGATTTGTTACACGAGTCTTTCTTCCCTTGATTTTCCATGGATTTCACATAGATATTCCCCTATTTTTCTCTCTACTTCTTTATTTTTCATGTTTTATTTTATGAATATTTGTGTTTAAATTTATATAATAGTTCGTATTCATTGTGTATCCAATCCTTCACAGAGTCCTGGATACAACGGCTTTTTTCCCGGATATCTTACCGGAGATCAATCCATGGGTATTGTAATCTTCCGACCTGATAGGTATACTGGAATCAACGTATGATGAACGGATCGAGAAACAGTGAGGTGGTACTATGCTGGTCATCAAACAGGCACGATTGTATGCTCCTGAGCCGGAAGGCATCCAGGATATCCTGGTGGAAGGCGGGAAAATCGTCCGGATCGCTCCTTCCATCAATGAATATGATGGGATTGGAGAAGTGGAAAAATTGCAGCTGGACGGCCGCCGGCTGGCCCCCGGGTATATCGACTGCCATGAGCACATTACGGGAGGAGGCGGGGAACAGGGTCCCCGGACACGGGTGCCGGAAGCCCAGCTGAGCACGATCTTCCGATGCGGGGTCACAACGGTCCTGGGGCTTTTAGGAACGGATGGGATCACCCGGAGCCTGGAAAATCTCCAGGCAAAATGCCAGGCGCTGAATGAAGAAGGCCTGTCCTGTTATATGCTGACCGGGTCCTATGCCTATCCTAGCCCCACGCTCACCGGGGATGTGGAACGGGACATCATGCTGATCCACGAAGTGATCGGAGTGAAAGTGGCCATGTCGGATCACCGCAGTTCCAATATCACCGGGGAAGAGACTGATCCGCCTGGGCACCCTGGCCCGGCGGGGCGGCATGCTGGCGGGCTGCGCCGGTTTGGTCACCATCCATACCGGAAGCGGCAAAGCCGGCCTGGCCCCCATCTTCTATGCCCTGGAAAAAAGTGACCTGCCCCTCTCCACCTTCCTGCCCACCCATATAGGCCGGAATGATGATCTATTCTCCCAGGCCCTTACTTATGCCAAGATGGGAGGCCGGATCGACATCACTGCCGGTTCTTCAAAAGAAGCCAACGAAAAAGTTGCCGATAAAATCTGTCGGTATCTGGAAGAAGATCCCCAGCTACAGCAGCTTTCTCTTTCCAGCGACGCCTATGGAGGCCCAGCCCCGGTTCAATGAAAAGATGGAGTGCATCGGCCTCACCTACGCCACGCCCCACTCCCTCCATGAAGTCATCCGGATCCTGGTGGAAGAACGCCAGGTCCCACTGGAAACCACCCTCCATCTCCTGACCACCAATCCCGCCCAGAACATGGGCCTGCAGCAGACCAAGGCAGGAATTGCCCCAGGCTATGATGCGGATTTCGTAGTCTGACGATGATGCTTTGGCCATCACAGGTGTCCTGGCCAAAGGGAAAAAGGCCGTCTGGGAGGGAAAGGTGCTGATGAAAGGGACGTTTGAAGAGTGATCACCTATATCCAGTCATCAAGTGACTAATGCTATGCTGACAGTCCCCATGAAATAAATAAAAGACTGGAGCAGTTCCCGGCCATTATTTCCGGAAACTACCCCAGTCTTTTCCATTTTTATTTTTATTCTTTTTCGCCCAGCGTATTTTCCCCGTGGTTTTTATACTTATTTTTCAACACATAAGCTACACAGAGGAAACCAGCAACCAGGAAAGCCAAAGAAATAGGTCTGGTAAAGAATACGCTGATGCTTCCTTCACTGGCCTGCAGAGCTCTCCGCAGGTTTTCTTCCGTCATACCGCCCAGGATGAACCCAATGATCAGCGGTGTGCTGGGGATCTTCAGCATTTTCATCACAACCCCCAAAGCTCCGAACCCCAGGATGCACCAGACATCAAACATCCGTGAACTGCTGGAATAGGCTCCCACTACAACAGCAAACCATGACGATGGGCAGCAGGATGTGTTTCGGCACATCTAGGAGCTTGACGAACATGGGCAGTGCGCCCCGTTCAAAGACAAGCATGGCCAAAGTAGCCACAATCAAGGCAAAAAAGATTCCATATACATAAACGCCACTCTTTTGGAAAATCAGCGGACCAGGGTTGATCCCATGGATAGTCAATCCACCCAATAACACAGCCGCCACAGTATTTCCAGGAATCCCCATGGTCAGCAGAGGGATTAACGATCCCCCAATCACTGCGTTGTTGGATGTTTCGGATGCAATGACACCATCTACGATGCCCGTGCCAAACTTTTCCGGATATTTGGAGCTGTTCTTGGCGGCCGTATAGGAAAGAAGCCCTGCCACGTTCCCGCCAATACCGGGCAGGATTCCAACAACAATCCCAATGATGGAACTGCGGATCATGTTTACGATTTGGTCTTTGAACTCGACCAGCGTAATTCCAAAGCCTTTCAAATGATAGGCCTTCTTGCCATAAGCATCATCCAAATGTTTCCGGCCCAGGCCAGCCATCATAATATCCGTTACAGCAAAAATTCCAACCAGCAGAACAATGATATTGAAGCCACTCATCAAATCCGTACTGCCAAAGGTGAAACGGCTCAACCCATCAATGGGAGCCAATCCAATCAAAGCAAAGCTGATGCCCAAAAGACCGGCCAGAAGCCCTTTGATCAAGGAATTCCCAGAAAGGCTGGCTATGATGGACAGAGAGAACACTGCAATAGCAAAATATTCCACAGGCGTAAATTTCAGCGTCAGTGCTGCCAGATAGGGAGAAATAAAAATCAGAGCTACGATACTCAGCAGAGAGCCTATAGCAGAGTAAAGGATCCCTGCTCCCAGAGCTTTCCCAGCTTCTCCTTTTTCCGCCATGGGACCGCCATCCAGTACAGTAGCAATAGAAGAAGGAGTTCCAGGTATTTTCAATAAGATAGCAGAAATCAGCCCTCCAGAAATCCCGCCCATATATAGTCCGATCAGCAGCGAAATCCCATTGGTCGGCTCCAGACCGAAAGACAAGGGCAGGAACAGGACCACCGCCATGGTAGCTGACAATCCCGGGATGGACCCGAAAATAATCCCCACCACAACGCCCAGAGAAATCAAGGCTAAACAGGTTGGATTGCACACATTGACCAACGCTTGCATTATCATAAGAAACGGAACCTCCTTCTAAAAGTCCAAGATGCCAGTAGGCAATGGCATACCGATCAAGTATACGAATATCCCATAAACAGCTATTGACGTCAATACAGAAATAATGGCAAATAAAGGGAGTTTCCCGATTCTTGTCATTGCTGAGCACTGTAATCTGTAGGAACAGATAAATCGTACTGGAAAGGATAAAGCCCAACGTATCGAACAGCGCTGCATACCCGAGCATGCAGGCTACGGTCAGCAGCATGCCTTTCTTATCCATCGTCTCCCTCTTCTGTTGCCTGTCCATTTTTAGAGCCCATTACCAACGTCAGGATCAGTTCTAGCAGCGCCATCAGGATCATCGTGATACCAACGACTTTGGGAAAGAATCCGGATCCCAGGTCTTTGGCCATGATTACCTTGATTTGAGTCGCTTCAAAATAGATAAGAGTCCCGATCGCCAGGAAAGCAACTGAACAAATCAGGTTCTTTGTTTTCTCTGTCATTATATTTTCACCTCTGCAAAAAACAGGGGCCTTGCCAATGCAGGATTTCTGCACCCCAAGGTCCCTGCTCCAACCACTTACTTTTCGTTGAATGCTTTTGTCATATCATCCACTAATTTAGTATCTTCTTTAACCGTAAGACCCCCATTCCGATATACAGAAACAGCACAATATTTTTCCAGCGCGCTCTTGAAATCCGGATCTTTAGAGATTTCTTCCAAGGCACCGGACAGCTTATTCACGATAGCCGGATCCGTACCTTTCGGGCAACTTCAGTTCATAGCTCTTCTGTGCTACGATATCGAAGCCCTGAGACTTGAAAGTAGGGATATTGGGGGCAGCAGGCATCGGATTTTCAGCACAGACACCCAGGACGATGAAGTCGCCTTTTTCAATATAGTCACGGACATTCAGATAGTTGGCAGCCAACACATCAGCCTGACCGCCAAGGAAAGCCGCCATACGTTCTGCAGCGCCAGCTCCTACATCCAGCATATTCATTTTGATACCCATGGTTTTTTCCATCCGGACACCTACATAGTGAGTTACGGCACCATAGACTTGGGCATATCTTACTTTACCAGGGTTTGCTTTTGCATAGGCAATGAAGTCGTTCAGATTCTTCCACCCAGAGGATTTTTTTGCCACTACGGTGTATGTATTATCTTGAACAATGGTCCCTGCGGTTGCATAATCTTTGTTAAAATCAAAGTCAACCGTTTTCGTGGCCTGTTGGGCAGTTTGGGATCCGCTGCGTCCAAAAAGGATGGTATATCCATCCGGTTTGGCAGTCATCACGTTGCTTCTCCCTACAATGCCCGATCCTCCGGCCTGGTTCACGACGACAAAGGTCTTCTTGAACTTATCTGAAAGTTTTTTGGCTACCAATCTGGCGTAAATATCTGTATCACCACCGGCATTCCAGGGTACCACTAGGTTAACGGCTTTTGTCGGCCACTTCACATCCCCTTTGGCAGCCGATTTTTTATCAGCCCCTTTTCCGCCGCAGCCAGCCAGCACCATCATGGACAAAGCCAGTAACCCGATTTTTTTGAACATTCCTGTTTTCATCATTTTCTCTCCTTTCAATTTAAAACAGCTTAAAACAGCAAATCCCGATACGCAAATCTTTCCCTGTTTGATTGTCATCATAGGTTTATATAGCAGCTTGCCCTTTCGCAGCTGTCTTTCCGGAACATAGTAAGGCCGATCTCCAAACTCATTTTCCCATTCCACTGGCTTCAAGATAGCTACATCTGCATCTGTTCCAGGTGCCAATGACCCAATGGTATCCAATCTTCCCATGACCCGAGCCGGATTTTCCGTACATCTCCGAAGGGCTTCATAGAAATCAATCCCTAAGAATGTGTATTTGGAGAGCTGTCATAGCCAAATTGAACGAAGTCGGTCTCTGATTCATGCTGAACTGGGTAATATCAGTAGCGATGATATCCGGAAGAATCCCTGGGCAATCGCAGGTTCACTGACTTCAAAAGAAAAGTGTGCCCGGGCATCTGCCGCTTCGAAGATCACTCCCCGTTCCCGAGCTGCATAAGCTTCCGGGATAACTTTCTTCGTTTCATCCAAAAGAGTTGGCCCAATATTTTGGTACATATGGGTCAGTACATCTCCCGGCCGCAGCCGTCGGATCACTTCTCCTAAAGGACCAGGTGGATTGGTGCAATGTACCATAATGGGAACACCTATTTTCTCAGCGATTTCCAAAGTACGATCCAAGGACGGAAGCCAAATTCTTTTACGATATTTTTGCTGGTCCGGATTTTTAGCCCTTCAAACTCCCAGGAAACTTGGCAAAGATTTCGGCGATCCGCCCTTCATCAAAAGAATCCGGATCGAGATTTTCCAAATGGGGCAAGGTAGCCAGACCGGTTGCACAAATATTTAAATAAGGACGGATCTGCAGTAAGGTTTCTGACTGGATAAAAGTCCGATATCCTTCATAAGTCGCATATCCAGTACTTCCTGCATCCACTACAGTTGTAACTCCTGCAGCGAAGCAAAGGGATTCTGACGGGATTCCTGTCTTCATCAATGGATAGATGTGCGAATGATGATCAATCAGTCCGGGTACCACATAACACCCTTTTGCATCGATTACAAAATGGGTTTGTTCCTGCGAAAAATCTCCTAGGTCCAAAATTTTTCCATTTCGAATTGCAACGTCCGTCTTCTTTTTTAAATGAGTGGCAGATCTAAAACAAGGCCATTTTTTATCAGTAAAGTATCTTCCTCCATGAAACTCCCCCTTTACAGATGATATAACTTCTTTTATCATTTGATATATTCTGTAAATTCCACCTTTTCTTAATTTCTATCCGTATCATACCGCCTTCACGGTACAAAGTAAAACAACATCTATTTGCGAAATCAACAAATAAATTTTGTAGTCAATCAATGTGAAGAGCTCTTTATAACAATTGATTATTCATCCCGTGCAGCAAGGGTTTTATCAATTGTCTTACTTCCATTTTGTTTCGTGAACTCTTACCAACAGACTCTGGATCCTATACCAAAAAAAATCCAGAGTCTGCAAAAGCCATCTCTCAGTTAACTTTATATGATTTTTACGATATTATTTTCCAAATACAACGTCGCTGAAATTCCGTTCTGGATGCCAAAAGAATTTACGTGCAAGAATGTAAAAAACCAGCCACAGCACAAAACTGCCTCCCAGCATTATCGCAGCCCGGCAGCACAGAAGCCAGCATGGGACCGAACATCACATAAGGCAAAGACCAAGGATAGCATAGAGCTGCTGAAGAAGCAGCTGATTCCTGCCCGGTCGTTTCAAAATTACGGATCCGCAACCCGCAGCAACATGGCAACCCGGTAGCCAAGACTCCACTCTCCAGTCCATAGAGCGCCCATGGTCCTTTCAAACGAAGCCTCATCGAACATCTTATAGCCGAAGTAGAAGTTTACCCATACATTGATAACAATCATAGAGATAATGACGACCAGCAAGGGGATCATATACAATGCAAAGACTTTTGAAAGAGAGTGATGGCAATCGCGGAACAAACCAGAAAATCAAGTGCCACCCCAGCAATCCGGCTGATTGTAGGACGGTCGATATAATCCGCCAAGCCCAACCGTTTTAGGATCTGTGAAAGCAAAGCTCCACAAATCATGGCACAAGCAAACAAAGGGATTTGCTTCAGCAGAGGATGGACCCAAGAAAGGCTTCGGGAAAGGATACTGGCCATACCCAGGATGATTCCTACAAAAGCCAGTTGAAGAGCCAACGGATCTAGGGCGTGGTTCTAAGTGACCCCTTTTCCAATAGGTTTCCGCTTCTCCACCGGCACAATCCTCTTCTTTGATATCCACTGGAACGTCCTGCGGTTTGGAAACCTTCTGCGCATAACCACGGCGGACCCCGATGCCGATGATGATCATCCCAACCACAATCCCGGAAATCAGTCCCGCTGTAGCCATAGTGTTGGCCACAGCAAGACCGTCAGGCCAACCGGCTTCTACTAAAGCAGCTCCTGCAGCATTAGCGGTTCCATGCCCCCCCATGAAAATCCGTATGCGGAAATCGAATCCAAAAGCAAGGGGCAGATTGGGCAAAAAATGCATCAGTAAACATGGTCAGTCCTGATCCCACACAGACCTGCGTCTGATGGACCAGCCCGCCTTGATTTACTGCAGACAATGCAATCCGTCCAAAATTTTTAGAAGATTGGGTACCGAAAAAAGATAATACCTGAAACCACGTTCGCCAGAATACCAGGCCGTACTCGGCTAATCGTTTTGCCCAATGGCAAAGAAACTCCGGCAAAATGCCCCAGGATTCTGTGGACCCAATAGAAGGCCTGACAAACCCGCCAATTAATGAAGACTGGAAGATACAGGTTCTGGATGCATTTAACTTTTTTTTCGGATAAATCATACCAATGAGGAGCAGCAGACTCAACGTCAAGATCTGCAAATACGACTTTAATAGTATTCATGATAAGCCTCCCTTAAAAATCGAATTGCCGGTAAACGACTTTCCCCTGTAGCAGAGTCATTGGGGGACCAGCAGCTCCTTCAGTTCCACCTGTCCAGACGGTCTTTCATTCGGCCATGGTAAATTTTCTTCCGGAAAATAGCCACATCACCACAGACACCAGGTTCCAGCGTTCCCAGCCATTTTTCTTCTCCAGCGCTTGAGCAGCCCGATAAGTTACAGCCTTGATGACTTGCACCAGCGGTACCCCCAGAGCCAAATATTTGCTTAAAATCCGTGGAAGGCCAAATACTCCCGGCTGAAAAAGACTTCCTTGAACCAAATCCGTACTAATAGTATCTGGCAGAAAGTTTTCCTGCAGTGCCTGGCGGATCACGGGAAAGGCGTAGTGGACTCGCGCATCGGCCGCATCGAAAATCACTCCTGGTTTCTGGCTTGCAAATACGCTCGGACTCAAAGTCCCACTTTCTGTCTGGATGCTATAGCCTCGTTGAGCAAATACATGGGTATAGATATCTCCCTTGTTAAAGAAGAGGATAGTAATTGATCCACAGGCGCCGGAGTTGGTAGTATGGACAACCATTCGCGAACCGACTTGCCTGGAGACTTCCACTGCCTTTTCCAAGGACCAGCCCATTCCCCCACTACTTCCTGGCTAATACGCAGTTTTATGCCCTTCAATCCTTGAGGATATTGGTTCAACATTTGCCTCATGTCGGGAGATATCTGTATGAGAAGGTATCAAGTCCTCCGGATATCGGCTGGTAATCAAACCTTGTGTGGAAAGATTCACTGTAGCGAACAGATGCATCTGACTCCTGGAAAGAATAGAATCATGAAAGACTTGAAATGTAGCAGAGCCAGAACTTCCCTGGTCGACGGCGGCAGTCACTCCCATGGGAAGCAATGTCAAATCCGGCATCACTCCGTTTTCCGTCCCTCCATGGAAGAGATGGACATGGCTATCGATCAATCCTGGTGTCACAATACATCCAGCTGCATCGATGATTTCTCTAACTTCCGGGACACTGCCACTGTAATCCACTCCTGCAATCTGATTCCCTTCCAGCAGCACGGTTGCCCATTTTTTCTGTTTCTCTGACAGGATCAATGATGGTCCCATTGACGATTGCCTTATCCATACATATCCTCCTTTACTTTTGCTGATTCATTCATTTTTTCTGGGGCACACTTTAGATCACTTTGTATTTTCAGACTATTTTAGGTTCGACATCTCTGATTTTTAGAAAAATGAAGTGGACGTCTGCAGCATTCCTGTATCTGTCCACTCAAGAGGGGGCAAGCATCTTTGGGGCTATCTTATTTATTCACCACAAACTTCAAGGGCTTTCCTTCTGCCACCGATTTCAAGTTTTCCACAATCATGGGGATAATGAGATCGCCGATATCGTTGGCCGTGCCGCCTACATGGGGTGTCACGATGATATGGGGGTCTTTCAGCAA
>NZ_JBKEIV010000009.1:0-45000 GCF_046693725.1 Anaeromassilibacillus sp. SJQ-1
ATGTTTTGTAGCCTACTGGTTGGTTGTAGCCATGCCGCCGATATTAACGAAACGACTTCCATACTCGTGTGAGTTTTCGCATTTATCGTGAAACGCTTTCGCGTTTTTCGTGCGCCGCTTCAACGAATGTGTTGAAATGCTATGAGAAAAATGTTACAGAAATTGTCAGGGATTTCGCCCCCAAAGGATTTTTGAAAGAACCACTGAAAAACGTTATAAGAGTTTTATTTGCCAACGGCTCGTCCTACCTTTGTTTTCAGATAAGGTGGAGAATCCGATACAGGAGAATGAGATGGAGTTCGTACACATGAAAAAAATCCAAAAAGATGGAGTTTCACTCAGCAGGAGATACATAACCTGGGTAGGAACAGATTGTAGAGATGGATATAGCCCCCTTGTGTGAACGCTCTCAAAACGGAAACGTTGTTATAACATACCGGCCGGTTCTCGTCCGAGACTTGCCTGTAGGTGGAAAGAGCTACCCGCACATTTTAAATTGAGAATCATATAGCGTGATATGGATGAGTAATAGCCGCCCAGCCTTTTCTGTTGCAGTTTTGAGATGCTCATAAGGGATCGCTGCGAATATTTGAATAAATATTTTTAATAGGGACAGCCTCCGCAAAAAGCAGGATACCCCTATCGCTATTAAACGAACGGATATTGTGAGTAGGGAAACGGCGATAAAACGGCAGCCGCAAAATGACGGGCTATCTCTATCGCTAATCTAGAACAGGAAATTGTATAGCAAATTGAGAATCAGGAAGAAGGAATACAGTATGATTTTTGAGACGGAACGGCTCTACCTGCGCAGATTGACACAGGATGATTTTGGCAACCTGTGTACAATTTTACAGGATGAAATTGCAATGTATGCTTATGAGCATGCATTTAGCGACACAGAAGTACAGGAATGGTTGGATAGACAGATTGTACGTTATCAGATGGACGGTTTTGGACTTTGGGCAGTGTTATTAAAAGGAACAAACACCTTTGTAGGACAAGCAGGGCTTACAATGCAGGAAATTGGAGATGGCCGGCGCGTTGTGGAGATCGGTTATCTGTTTCGGCAGGATTATTGGCATAATGGATATGCAACAGAGGCTGCACAGGGTTGTAAACAATATGCCTTTGAAATACTCGGTATTCCAGAGGTGTATTCGATCATCCGCGACAATAATTTTGCATCCCAACGTGTGGCAAAGCGCAATGGCATGCAGGCAGTGGGTATGATGGTCAAGCACTACCAGGGAATCGACATGCCACATATCCTTTTCTGTGTCAAAAAAGACCGCATAGAACGGATGAAGCCATGTCAATTGGACACCTGTATGGCGCTTTGGCAGCATGGAAATCAGCAGGCGCACGCATTTATCTCAGAGGCGTATTGGAAAGAAGCCGCTGCTTCTGTTCGAGAACAGCTCCTAGAATCAGAGATTTGGGTCGCTTTGGAAGGAGAAACCGTCCGCGGCTTTGTGGGTTTACAGAGGGACTACATCGCTGGGATTTTTGTAGATTCATCGCATCAGGGCAAAGGCGTTGGAAGCAGACTTCTTACATTTTGTCAGAACCATCATCATACCCTATCGCTTGAAGTCTATGAAAAGAACGAGCGCGCAATTCGGTTTTATCGAAGGCATGGCTTCCAAATCGCTGAACGGCATATAGATGATGCAACAGGCCAACCTGCCTATCGCATGACTTGGGCAGAAAATATGCAGGCATAAGCAGGAATGTCCGCCTTATTGAAAGCTTGCTGTATGGTGAACAGCGAGGCCGGTCTAGTTATGTACATCGAGTGCAGGCAGCGCCATGTGCTATAGAAAAACAGGAAAGATTTTGAATGAAAAATTGCTATTGGATTAGACCGGACCTTCGGCTGATGAGAGAACGGCAAAGAGTTCATACATTATGGATTGGAGAGAAACGTAATGGAAGAGTTAGAAAAGAGAAAACGGCAGCCCTTAGAACGAAATCCAAATCCTTGCCCTCTGTATCGGAAATGTGGAGGGTGTCAGCTGCAAAATATGTCCTATCCGCGCCAGTTGCATTGGAAACAGGAATTGGTGGAGCGGTTACTGGGCCGCTTCCACAAGGTGAATCCCATCGTAGGTATGAAATATCCTTACCACTATCGCAATAAGGTGCAAGCTGCATTTGCTCTCAATAAAAAGAAGCAGATTATCTCTGGCGTATATCAGGCGAGCACCCATCGCGTTGTCCCAGTGGAAAGTTGTATGATTGAAGATGAAACAGCGGACCAAATTGTAGGGACGATTCGAAAGCTCATGAAAGATTTTCGGATGGAGCCCTATAATGAAGACACTGGCCGGGGGCTTGTCCGGCATGTGTTAGTAAAGCGTGGCTTTGTCAGTGGACAAGTCATGGTTGTCATGGTAACCTCTTCTCCAATTCTTCCATCAAAGAACAATTTTGTAAAGGCGCTGCGAAAGGCGCATCCAGAAATTACGACGATTCTCCAAAATGTCAACAACCGTCCAACCAGTATGGTGTTGGGGGACTTTGAGAAGGTTCTCTATGGTCCAGGTTATATTGAGGAAGCCTTATGTGGTTGTGTGTTTCGCATTTCTGCCAAATCCTTTTATCAGATCAACCCCGTACAAACGGAAGTGTTGTATGATAAAGCGATCGCGCTTGCTGGGCTTACTGGAAAGGAAACGGTTTTGGACGCCTATTGCGGCACAGGAACCATCGGGTTGATTGCAGCAAAACGTGGCGCGGGCCATGTAATCGGCGTGGAATTAAACCGAGATGCAGTCCGCGATGCGATTTCCAATGCAAAGCGTAATGGAATTAAAAATGTCTACTTTTACAATGCAGATGCAGGAGATTTCCTTTCCGCGATGGCAGATGAAGGGGAATCGGTCAATGTGGTATTGATGGACCCACCGCGTGCGGGCAGTGATGAACGTTTTCTCACTTCCCTTGTTGCTTTATCGCCAAACAAAATTGTATATATCTCTTGTAACCCGGAGACGCTTCAACGTGACCTGCATTTTTTGGTACGAGCAGGTTACAAAGTGAAGGAAATCCAGCCGGTGGATATGTTTCCCCATACAAATCATGTGGAGACGGTATGTTTATTATCCAAGCGGAGCACAGATGAACCTATCGGTAATTTCCCGTTTCATTGACCGATGGCTCTTTCTATCTCAGAACAGATGAGTTTTTGTATAAATGATTCTGTTCACCAGCATCCTTGAAAATACCATTCCAACGAACTTAAGTATTCCAATATTTCTTACGTAATAGAAAAGGTCTTTTTCTTTTTAATTGACACGATCTTTGCCGGCAAGTCCTTTAAAAGCGATTGTTGGCTTTTGCCAATAAGAAAACCATTCATGATCACATATAGAATCCTTCGAATACACCGGAAAATAAACAACATTTTTATGAGACAAAAACACCGCACCAGGAAAATCTCTGGTGCGGTGTTTTCAATTTTGTCGGTCCGTTGTACGTATCGTTTGTTGTAAACTATCTAGAAACAACTCTGCTGCTTTAGTAAATACTTGATATTTTTTCCAAACCACACACAACCCTGCCTGAAGAGTTGGCGCTAGAGGCCTAAAACAAAGATTGCTTCCATTGGTATTGATAATTCGATCCAGAGTAATGGCATAACCGATTCCCTCATCTACCAAAATGGAGCCATTATATAGCAAACTATATGTTGCTACGATATGAAGATCTGCTTCACTGCGATTCAGCCACATAAGCAAAGCACTCCCTTCACGATGCTGGCGAGATAGAATCAAGGGTTTATCCCATAAGTCCTCCGGACGGATACATGCTTTCTGTGCCAAAGCGGCATCTCGTCGCATCAATACACCCCAAGTATCCTTTTCTGGGATCTTTAAATAATTATATTTTGATAAATCCTGAGGGTCAAACAGAATGCCAAAATCAATTAACCCTTTATCCAACTTTTCAACTACATCCGCAGCATCGCCGCTGGCAATATGAAGGCGAACTTCAGGATATTTTCTTTGGAGTTGTTGAGCTGCTTTTGCGATCACCCGAATGGCATCGGTTTCACCAGCACCAATATAAATGTCCCCTGCCACGGTATCATCGCTTAAAGCGATCTCCTGCTCAGTTTTTTTGACCAATTCCAGGATTTCCCCTGCTCTCTTCCGTAACAGGACCCCCTCCTCAGTCAATGTGATTTTTCGGTTACCACGGATAAAAAGCTGTTTTCCCAGTTCTTCCTCCAAGTCTTTCAACTGACGGGACAGGGTTGGCTGTGAAAGATGTAAGAATTCCGCCGCCCCAGAGATACTCTGTTCTCTTGCTACGGCTAGAAAGTATTGTAATACACGTAATTCCATAGAACCGCCTCCACAAAGTAATATATCACACTTATCTATAGTTGCAAAGCATAGTTGCGTATTTGATATAAGTATTTGCTATCATTCATTTTGAATCGTATACTAAAATCACAAAGGTACATTCCACGAGATGAATGAAATGGAAAAATATTTGTCTTTTTATGGATAATCCTTGAGGTGGCTTGGCTCTCTGGATGCAACAGGACTCATCGGACAGTGCCACCTGAAATCTCCTCCGGAATAAATCGAGAAGACCTTGCTGATAGGCAAGAAGAAATGGAAAAATCAAATGAATCTTCCTGCGTGACAACTACACAGAACGATTTAACCTCGTCAACCCCAGCTATGTTCTCAGAGAGCGAAACCAATTCAAAGGAGGTATCACAGATGAGAATTCAAGTGCAGAATAGTGAGACGATCCTTGTATACGAATTAAATGACAGTGTTGCTGCAAAGGAACTGTACGAACACCCCCATTAACATGAGAAGTCAGCGACTTTAATACCAATGAAAAAGTCTTCTGCCCTCCAGAGGCGCTGGATGTCTGCGATGCGCCCTTAGCAAATGCGGATACTGGTAGTTTGTACTATTACGCGCCTTGGAAGGACGTTGTCATGTTTTATGATTATTTTGGTGAGGGCAACCAATTGTACGAACTGGGCCAAGCAATTCCTGGAAAAGACAGCATCGAAAAATTAGCGGGAGTCATTACAGTCACCGCAGCAGAATGATCGAATAGGAGGTCCTTATGAAACAGCAGAAACGGAATAATGGTGTAAGAATATGCCCATAGAGGGCTTCGGCGTCTTTCAGATAACGGATTTCAACGTATGTGAAAAAGCAGTATTGGCCGCAATTTAAGCTGGTCATCGCCTTATCGATACGGCAAGCTCCTATCAAAACGAAGAAGCAGTCGGCAGAGCTATCCAAAAATCCGGAGTTCCCCGTGAAGAACTGTTTGTCACGACAAAGGCTTATATCCACCAGATAGGGGGATGAAAAAACGAAAGTTGCCTTTGACGAATCTTTAAGCCGTCTAGGTTTGGACTATCTGGATTTGTACCTGATTCATATGCCCTTTGGTGATTACTATGGAAGTTGGAGAGCTATGGAGGGACTCTATAAAGAGGGCCGTATTCGTGCCATTGGCGTGAGCAACTTCGGTTCTGACCGCATCATCGATTTCTGTAATAATGCCGATGTGATTCCTGCAGTCAACCAAATGGAACTCCACCCCTTCTATCAAAGGGATGACGAACTTCTTAAAGAATATGGGATTGCTCCCCAAGCTTGGGCAACGTTTGCAGAGGGATTGAACGGCATGTTTTCCAACCCCATATTGCGTGAAATTGCAAAAGCTCACAACCGAACCATCGCTCAGGTCATTCTCCGCTGGAATATGCAGCGTGGTGTCTCGATCGTCCCTAAATCTGTCCACAAAGACCGTATGAAAGAAAACTTTACCATTTGGGTCTTTACATTGACTACACAAGAAATGCAACAGATCGCTACCCTCGACTTAGGCCGTCCACAGATGCTGGACCCTCTCAAACCAAGTGAGGTCCGACGTGTCTATAATTATCTTAAGAATCCAGTACGAACGAGCCTATAAGATGAGAGGTTATAGAGAAAGGTTTTTATAGAGATCAAAAATCTACACCAAAACGCCCTTCAACACAGACAACCTCAGTCTTTTCTTCTGCTGTCCATGAAGAATTCACGGCGGAAATGAAGCATTAATAAAAATGTCCGTGATGCATGTAGATTCAAACAACTACAAATGAGCTTGGAGGCCCTATATGAGACTCATTGAACACCACACCTTCGATATGGAACGTGCGCTCTATGGCGAAGAACAACTCTATCTGAAAAACTGTACATTCGATGGACCTATGGATGGAGAAAGTGCGCTAAAGGAATGCCATGATGTTAAAATTCAAAGTTGCTTTTTCAACCTTCGATATCCATTTTGGCATAATCATAACCTTAAAATCCGAGATACCGAGTTGACCTCCTTCTGTCGGGCTGCCCTTTGGTATTCTGACCACATGGAGATTGTAGGATGCAAGTTGCACGGAATCAAGGCTCTGCGGGAATGCCACGATGTTGTTCTGGCTAACTGCGATATCCTCTCTGCCGAATTTGGATGGTCCGTACAAAATCTTGAAATGCACCATTGTACCGTTGCAAGCGAATATTTTATGTTGCGGGCGGAGTCATTGCACTTTTCCGAGGTACAGCTGAAAGGAAAATATGCCTTTCAATACACGCAAAATGTAATCATCGAAAACAGTATATTGGACACCAAAGACGCCTTCTGGCACTCACAAAATGTAACGATAAAGAACAGCGTGTTAAAAGGTGAATATCTGGCATGGTATTCCGAAGGTCTTACACTCATCAACTGTAAGATAATAGGTACCCAGCCTTTCTGCTATTGTAAAAAACTGACTCTGGATCATTGTGAGATGTACCATACCGATCTATGTTTTGAAAAATCCGAAGTAAATGCGACTATTATAACACCAGTTGTCAGCATAAAAAATCCATTATCCGGTACAATTTATGTCCCATCTATCGGCGAGGTAATCCTAAACGACACATATGCAAAGGGAAATATCGTAGTTTCCTGCGGACAAAACGCCGAAATAAGCGCTTGAAAAAATAGAAAAGGAGCATCCGTATGAGCGATTACATCTGTGCACTAAATGAAACGATTAAAAGGGTACATGTCCGTTACCCCAACCGTTATGGATTGATGATTGCGGGTGATTTATATTCAGCAAAGTCTCTCGACCAGTCTCACGTGCACCCTGCAGTCATTGTGGGCGCCCCCTATGGCGGTGTGAAGGAACAGGGACCCTGTGTCTACGCCAATGAGCTTGCACAACGCGGATACATAGTCCTGACCTTTGATCCCTGCTATATGGGAGAAAGTGAAGGGGAACCACGTCATATTTCCTCACCAGAACTGTTTACAGAGAATTTTAGCGCCGGTGTGGACTATCTTGGATTGCAACCGTTTGTCGACCGGAAACGCATCGCCGTCCTCGGAATCTGTGGTAGCGGCGGTTTCGCGTTATCCGCCGCGCAAGTGGATACGCGTATCAAGGCGGTTATCACCGCAAGTCTGTATGATATGAGTGCTGTAGCCAGACTGGGACAATCACCTGAACAAATATTAGAGATCAAAAACACACTTGCTGCACAACGGTGGAAGGATGCTGAGAATGGATATACGCCCGAGTATATTCCTACATTCCCGGAAAGGCCGCTTGACACCGTTCCCGCCGATTTGGATGTGCAAAACGCCGAGTGGTTCCGTTTTTATGCGGTGAAGCGTGGGCATCACGAGCGAGCAAGAGGCGGTTTCACCACAACCAGCAACATTCCCTTCCTGAATTATAACTTGCTTTCCCATCTTGACGAGATTTCCCCCCGTCCCATACTCTTCCTCGTCGGAGATCGAGCTCATTCCAAATCATTCAGCGAAACGGTCTATGCCCAGGCGAAAGATCCAAAAGAATTATATGTCGTGAGGGACGCCGAACATATCGATCTATACGACCGTATGGATCGCATCCCTTTTGATAAAATTGATACATTTTTGAAAATGGCCTATCAAAAGGAGGGGCTTTATGAATAAAAACGTGTTAGTAGTGTCGTCGAGTCTTCGAAGCCATAGCAATTCCGAGCGCTTAGCGGACGAATTCGTCCGTGGTGTACAGGAAAGTGGAAACTATGCTGAACACATTTCTCTCCGTGATAAAACCATTCATTTTTGTAAAGGATGTCTCACCTGCCAGGAATCGCAAAGATGTGTTATCCATGATGATGCAGATATGATTGTGCAAAAAATGCGTACCGCTGATGTTATTGTGTTTGCTACCCCTATCTATTACTACGAAATGTCTGGTCAGATGAAAACCCTATTGGACCGCGCCAATCCCCTCTTTTTCTCCAACTACTCCTTCCGGGATATTTACTTGCTGGCCGCTGCAGCGGAGGAAGACATACATGCTATAGATGGCGCTATTGCTGGGTTACGCGGTTGGATCTCCTGCTTTCCCAAAGCACATTTGGCTGGAACTATTTTGGGCAATGGAGTCGATGCAGCAGGGACTATTGAAGGTCACTCCGCTCTACAAAAGGCTTATGAAATGGGGAAAGCGATATAATTGGGGCAGGAGGCAATATATGGCAGAAGCATCCGATACATGGGGAATTTTCTACCAAAATTTAATAGACGCTGGGTGCGATCAAGAGATGGTCAGGCAGTGCGTAATTTTGGCAAAGGCAGCAGAAAAAACCGATCTTCTCCGGCTCCTCTCCAAACATCGCTCTATTCTATTACGGGCTGTACACGAAAACCAAAAGCGGATCGACCACCTGGACTTTTTAATTTATCAAATGAGCAAGAGGTGAATTCTATTGAGATCTATCAAATTTGTCTTCAGTATTGTCTGTAGTCTAGGTCTGATTTTCATATGTACTGCTTGTGGAATTCATTTAAAGAGCCAAGAACAGGGTGTTGTCACAGGGGTATCCCAAGGAACCTCATCCCATTCACTTTCAGAAAAAGGACCGGACTCTCCACGAACAGAAACAGATCATGCCATTCCCTCTGATAGAAAAAACAAAGCTCTGGTTGCTTATTTCTCCTGTACAGGCCATACCGAGATTTTTGCGAAATATATAGCAGAACTCTTCCCTGCAGATCTATATGAGATTGTTCCCGCAACTCCCTATACAGAGATTGATCTAGATTATAGTAATCAAGATAGCCGCACCAGTATAGAGCAAAATGACCCTGCCTCTCGTCCTGAAATTGCAGGAACTGTAGACCAAATGGGTGAATATGACATCATTTTTCTTGGTTATCCCATCTGGTGGGGGCAAGCCCCTAAAATTATCTATACCTTTTTGGAGAGTTATTCTTTTTCTGGAAAGACCATTGTACCATTTTGTACCTCTGGAAGCAGCGAAATTGGCTCTAGCGTTGAAAATCTTCACGATCTGGTCTCAGAAGATGTTACATGGTTCTCCGGAACAAGGTTAGACAGCACGATGTCAAAAGAAGCATTGGCCGAGTGGGTGGACACCCTCGACTGGTGAAGAAAAAAAGCATTGGCAATCCCTCTTATAAAATGCAGCCGACGACCATCCAAAATTCGTGGCGTTGAGCCGGTCTCCCGTTTTCGGATTGTAGTTTTCGTTAATCGGCTCACCTCCCAGCAGCCCTTTTGCATGGTCAAACAGACGGTAAGCGGATGCAACCGCTTCTTCATCTCTGCCGTAATTGTGCATTGCTTCAACGGCAAACATCGCCTGATCCATCCAGACCGGACTTCTCCAATAACTGGCTGGGCTGTACTTTGGATGATCCCTGTCCGCACACCTGGAAGGACTCCGGATCTCTTACGCCGTTCTCTGGAATGGGGTCATACCGCCCATTGTTGTTGCGGCATATCGTTTTAAAATGCTCATTATCATCCGATACCTGAATTTCGTATTTTTTAGCCCAAGCGCCCGTACGGCTGAATTCCGATTGTCCTTCCCACAAGATCTTAATTTTGCTCAAGTCATACACTGCCCCCAGGTCAACGGTCAGCCATGCGTGGTTCATCTGCTCAGAAGTCATTCCTCGCCATTCGTTGCCCACCTGGTCTCTTCATCCCCGTCGATTGCATAGGTAGCAACACGATGAACTCCATTATCATCCTGTTCACTACTTGCAAAGGCGTTGATTGATTGGATTTGTTTTGGTTCGTTATCTGCGACACCGTATGCCTGAATGGATGGAACATACGATGCCATCATTGCAATTGCGGGTAATGTAGATACTTCTTTCCCTTTCATCTTGAACAACCTCCTCCACTTTCTCAAAAATTTATTTGCGACCTTTAATAAAACCTCCTCCCTCTTGCGTTGAATTTTCGTTGGTTACCGCAGAACAAGCATATTACATAATTTTTATCATCATTAAATTAATATATGGATTCGCTTTATATCACCATTGCAAAATAGTGATATTTCCTATGAATCATGTCGACGTTATTCTATATTAAGCCAAAGAAAAGTCCATCGAAGAATAACCAAATAAGACATGCAAAATTTCTGGGTGGGTGATACAAATCATTGTGTCTGTCCCGCCTCCATCGTGCTCTAGATTGTGTGATCTCTTCTCAAAGCAAAAACGGAACTTGATGATTGCCACCATTGGATGTATGATAAAAAGGCAAAAGGGCGTCTTGTCTGGAACGTAGCCAACGTTATCAGGCTCGTCTATTTCTGAAAAGGCGCTGGAATAGCGTGAAGAAAATATCAATAGAAATATTCTGGTGGGCGGGAATATCTGCCCCTTTCATTTTAGAAAAGAGGGATTTCACGATGAATTACAAAGAAGCCGCCACTTATTGGGAACAAAAGGATGCACAGGCCATCCAGATGGAACGGTCATCCCTTCTGAAAAAGATGGAGGCTTTTATTTTAGCACATAATACCTGTGCTTTGGCCTGTGGGAACGGCGATTTTGTCCGCTGTACGCCAATTGAGTATACCTATAAAGATCATACATTTTGGATGCTCTCTGAAGGCGGCTTAAAATTTCAGGCTTTAGAGGGCAATTCCAATGTTTGTCTTGCGATCTATGACGCCTATGAAGGCTTTGGAAAGCTTGGTGGTATGCAGGTCACGGGGAAAGCAGAACTTATTGAACCGTGGTCGGCTGAATACCTAGAGTTGCTTGCATTCAAAAAAATCAAAGCAGAAAACTTGAAAAAAATGCCCCATGTCCTGTACCTCATCAAAATCATTCCTTCCCGCATCGATTTTTTGTGGTCAGGGTTTAAAAAAGAGGGATACGACTCCAGACAACACCTCATCTTTTAACAGATAACCACAGCTTTAACAATCGTTATATGTTGCCCATCATCTCTATTTAATTTGATAAAGTTGTCGTTTTGCCATCCCATGGAAAGAAGGTCCCAAACATGATCCTCAGTGCCAGCCGTCGAACCGATCTTCCAAACTACTATGTAAATTGGTTGATTCACCGGCTCCAAGAGGGCTTTGTCCTCGTTCGAAACCCGATGAATCCCCACCAAATCAGCCGGATTCCTCTATCCCCATCGGTGGTGGATTGCATTGTGTTTTGGACCAAAAATCCGGAAAATATGTTGTCCCGTCTGGGAGATCTTTCTGCATACCCCTACTATTTCCAGTTTACACTGACCAGCTATGGCCGGGATATCGAACCATACCTACCCAACAAAAAAGATTGTTTGATTCCTGTCTTTCAATCGCTCGCTGCTCGCATTGGGAAGGACCGAATGGTTTGGCGGTACGATCCCATTCTTTTAAATATGCGGTATACAGTCTCTTATCACCTGGACGCTTTTGCACAGATTGCAGAGCGTCTGCGCGGATGTACCGAAAAAGTTGTTATCAGCTTTGTTGACTTGTATAGCAAAACACAACGCAATACAAGAGGGCTCTCTATAACGCCTCCACAGGGGAAAGTCCTACTCAACATGGTTCAGCATCTGGTACGAATTGCAGCAAACAACGGTATGGTTGTGGAAACCTGTTCAGAAACAATCGACCTCCAAGATTTGGGCGTACAACATGGACACTGCATTGATGCGCGGCAAATCGAACGCATCATTGGAGTTCCTCTCCGTGGAAAAAAGGACCGAAACCAACGCGTCACTTGCGGTTGTATGGAAAGCATCGATATTGGCGCATATCACACCTGTGGGAATGGCTGTAAATACTGCTATGCCAATTTCAGCCCACAGAAAGTGGCGGAAACAGTCCGCTTGTATAAAGAAACCTCCCCTCTGCTTTGTGGACAGATCGGCCCAAAGGACCACATTATTGAGCGGAATGTCCAATCGTTCCGTGAAGAACAGTTGCGGTTTGACAGAGAGATGGATGGGTAAAAGGTTTTTCTATTCAACAGATGTATAGGAAAAAACATTTTTCTTTATTTTTCTACTTCTTAGGGCTTTTGCCCGATTTTGATAGGAAATTTTTTACAGGCCCTCTTTCCACTTTGTGAGATTTATAACTTTACATTTCAAAAAGCACCCGATCCAATAAGATCAAATAAAAATTTACTCCCATGCTTTTAGAAGGCTTTGATGTTTCGAACACATCTCATAGAGCGTATTTGAGCTAAGAAAGCCATCACGCACATGTTCTGAAAAATCTCGCTGCAAAGCGGGGATAAAGAAAAGGAGAAACGATATGGCAAACCGTATTATGTTGAATCAAACCTCTTACCATGGAGCGGGGGCCATCCAGTAGATCATCAACGAAGCCAAGGCCCATGGCTTTCAGAAGGCATTTGTCTACACCGATCCAGACCTGCTTCAGTTTCAAGTCACTACCAAAGTGACCAGCCTTTTGGACGAAGCCGACCTATCCTATGAGATTTATGCAGACATCAAGGCAAATCCGGCTAGTAAAAATGTTCAACACGGCGTGGAGGCCTTTAAAAAAGCCGGGGCAGACTACATCGACCGCAATTGGTGGCGGCTCCTCCATGGGATACATCGAAGGCCGTTGGCATCATTATCGCCAATCCTGAATGCGAAGACGTCCGCAGCTTGGAGGGAACCGCATCTACCAAAAAGCCCTGTGTTCCGATTGTTGCGGTTCCCACCACTGCTGGTACTGCCGCAGAAGTTACAATCAACTATGTTATCACGGACGTCGAACGTAAGCGCAGGTTTGTCTGTGTAGATCCACACGATATACCGGTCATCGCAGTGGTCGATCCGGAGATGATAACCAGCATGCCCAAGGGACTGACTGCTTCCACAGGTATGGACGCCCACACACACGTCATCGAAGGCTACACCACCAAAGCTGCTTGGGAAATGACAGATATGTTCCACCTTGAAGCGATTGAGATCATCTCCCGTTCGCTGTGTGGCGTGGTGGAGAATACGAAAGAAGGACGCAAAGGTATGGCGTTGGGACAGTATATCGCAGGCATGGGTTTCTCGAATGTTGGGCTAGGGATTGCCCCTTCCATGGCGCATACTTTGGGCGCAGTCTACGATACCCCGCACGGTGTCGCCTGCGCTATGATGCTTCCGATTGTAATGGAGTATAACGCTGCATGTACGGGTGAAAAATATCGTGAGATCGCCCGGGCGATGGGAGTTGCCAATGTGGATGCCATAAGCCAGGAGGAATACCGCCAGGCTGCTGTGGAGGCGGTCCGAAAGCTCTCAGCGGATGTGGGAATTCCGTCCAAGCCTCCTGTACTGAAGGAAGAGGATCTTCCGTTTCTGGCTGAATCGGCCTATGCAGATGCTTGCCGGCCAGGACATCCAAAGGACACCAATGTGGAAGAACTGAAAGGCTTATTCCGTAAGTTGATGTAAAATACCTTGCAGGTTGCATGTGCTTTGTTTCTTCCCTGCTATCGCGAGGATTTTATCTTTCCAACATTTTATATTTTCTAAAAAAGAGAGCCATGCACAGACGTGGTTCTCTTTTTGTAAACAAGCCATGCGCGTAGAACTTGACAAATTTCGTCTGGGCGTGTTATAGTAAATGAGTAAATGAATAGGGGAGCTTATGAATAGGCTGAGAGGAAGTTTTTAACTTCGACCCATAACCTGATTTGGATAATGCCAACGTAGGGATATATCAGAATCCTACGGGGAATGCGATGGCATTTCCCGTTTTTCTGTGCATTCCAATCACGTGTGATTTACAAGCCCTCAGTGGCGAACAAATGAATCGAAACAGTTGAGAGTGAACGAGAGTTCATGAAGGGGTACACCACCGCGGGTGTATTTTTTCGTGAACTCTTTTTTTATTGTTCACAGCTGGTTTTCAGAAAGGAGTTATGTATGATTCGAATCAACGGAACGCCGGTGGAGCTTACAGAAGGAATGACGCTCCAAACTTATCTGGACCAAAACCAATACCAGTCGTCCCGTGTAGCCGTCGAACGAAATGGGACCATTGTCCCCCGGGCACAATACGGGTCGATTCAGCTACAAGAGGATGATGAATTGGAAATTGTCCATTTTGTGGGAGGTGGCTGAGGTGAAACCAAAAGCCGTGATACAACAAGCACAAATCGATGCTGCCCTGCGTGAACGGCATTCCCCGGCAGTCCAAAAAAGCTGGATACCGCCCGGGTAGCTATTGCGGGGCTTGGCGGGCTTGGTTCCCATGTTGCCTTCGCTTTAGCACGCATTGGCGTCGGGCATTTGCATCTCATTGATTTTGACCGCGTAGACATCGCCAATTTGAACCGGCAGCAGTACCTTTTGCATCATGTGGGGATGTTTAAAACCGACGCATTAAAAGAAGAGTTGCTGGACATTAATCCATACCTGGACATTCATACCGACTGTATCCGTGTGACGGAAGAAAACCTTCTGGAACTCTTTGCGCAGGAGGACATCGTCTGCGAGGCCTTTGATACCCCAGAGGCCAAGGCCATGCTAGCGAATGGAATTCTGGAATCTTTTCCGAATACTTTTCTGGTGGCAGCTTCCGGTATGGCTGGATATGGAGACAGCAACCGTATCCAGACGCGCAGAATTACCGACCACTTTTATCTCTGCGGAGACGGGAGCGCGGAACCAGGACCGGGATACGGCTTGATGGCTCCCCGCGTGATGCTCTGCGCAGCACACCAAGCCAATCTCATTGTGCAATATATCTGTAAAGCCCAAAAAGGAGAATGATGATGAACATGCTGCAAGACGATCGTTTGACCATCGGAGGACATTCCTTTACCTCCCGTTTTATTCTGGGGTCCGGCAAATATTCGCTGGAGCTCATCCAGGCTGCCATCGAGAAGGCTGGGGCACAAATGGTAACCCTGGCGCTCCGCCGTGCAAATGAGGGTGGACTCGCCAATATCCTGGATTATATCCCCAAGTCCGTCACGTTGCTTCCCAATACCTCCGGCGCACGCAATGCAGACGAAGCCATTCGAATTGCCCGGCTGGCCCGCGAGCTGGGTTGCGGGGATTTTATCAAGATCGAGGTCATTCATGACTCAAAATACCTTTTGCCGGACAACTACGAAACCATCAAGGCAACCGAGGTGCTGGCAAAAGAGGGATTTGTAGTCATGCCGTATATGTACCCCGATCTGAATGCTGCTAGGGATTTCGTCCAAGCAGGGGCGGCCTGTATCATGCCGCTCGGCGCGCCGATCGGTACCAACAAAGGACTTTGTACCAAGGATTTTATCCAAATTCTAATCGATGAAATCGATCTACCAATCATTGTGGATGCAGGGATCGGGCGCCCCTCCCAGGCATGCGAAGCCATGGAAATGGGCGCCGCCGCAGTAATGGCCAACACGGCAATCGCCACCGCCGGGGATATTCCCACTATGGCGGCGGCCTTCCGTCAAGCGATCGAGGCGGGACGCAAGGCGTATCTTTCTGGGCTTGGGCGCACGTTGGAGAAGGGTGCAAGCGCTTCTTCTCCCTTGACCGGCTTTCTAAGAGAATGAGGGAGGAATACAGCCATGCAACAGAATGAACCGATCAATGAGAGTATTTTAAGCGATGCTGTAAGACAGGATCTGAAAAAGGAGCGCATCGATCACATGACCTACCTGCCGGGGATGGAAGTCTTAGATTCGGACATCGGCCAGCAAGTGCTCACGCGCACCAGCTCCTACAACTACCATTGTTATACAGAAGCGGATGTACGCCGCGCCTTGTCCCATGAAAATCGCACATTGGACGATTTTGGCGCGCTGCTCTCCCCCGCTGCTCTTCCGCTTTTGGAGGAAATTGCACAGGCGGCTCAGCGGGAAACTCGAAAGCACTTTGGTAACTCGGTCTGTATGTTTACCCCCTTGTACATTGCCAATTACTGTGAAAACTATTGCATTTACTGTGGATTCAATTGTCACAACAAGATTCATCGCGCACAACTCAACGCCGAACAGATTGAGAAAGAAATGGAGGCGATTGCCTCCACAGGTTTACAGGAAATTCTGATTCTGACCGGTGAAAGCCGCTCCAAATCCACCGTCGCATACATCGGAGAGGCTTGTAAAATTGCCCGCAAATATTTCAAAGTGATTGGCTTGGAAGTCTATCCGATGAATTCCAATGAGTATGCCTATCTTCATGAATGCGGCGCAGACTATGTGACCGTTTTCCAGGAAACCTATAACAGCCACAAATATGAGACACTCCATCTTCAAGGGCATAAGCGCATTTTTCCCTATCGCTTGAATGCACAGGAACGTGCACTCAAAGGAGGTATGCGCGGGGTGGGATTTGGCGCATTACTGGGGTTGGACGACTTCCGGAAGGATGCCTTTGCCACAGGCTGCCATGCCTGGCTGCTACAACGTAAATATCCGCATGCAGAGATCGCTTTCTCCTGTCCGAGACTCCGCCCCATTATCAACAACGACAAGATCAACCCCATGGATGTGCATGAGCCGCAACTTTTACAAGTCGTCATGGCCTATCGTCTGTTGATGCCATTCGCCAGTATCACGGTTTCCACACGGGAGTGCGCCCGGGTCCGGGATAATCTTGTCTCCATCGCTGCGACAAAAATATCTGCAGGGGTCAGCACGGGCATCGGCGGTCATTCCGATGAGATTTCCGAAAAAGGCGACGATCAGTTTGAGATTTCCGATGAACGCAGCGTCGGGCAGGTCTTTCATGACCTACAGGCGCATGGACTCCAGCCGGTGATGAATGATTATGTGTATGTGTGACCCTTCTATTCATCGTTCCATCGTGGCGGTAACCAATCGAAGGCTTTGCGCGCGGCCTTTTCTGGAACAGGTGGAACGGATCTGCATATTTCGTCCCGCCTCGCTGGTTTTGCGTGAAAAAGATCTGGATGAAAACGCCTATGCGTCACTTGCAGCCGAAGTCCTGGCTATCTGTAACTCTTATCAAATACCGTGTATCCTACACAGCTTTCCGGATGTTGCAAAGGCGCTGGGGGTGAAACAGATTCATCTCCCTTTATGGAGATTAGAAGATATGGCGGCAAGCCGTCCTCAGTCATTGGCATTCTTTTCTGCCATCGGCGCGTCGGTCCATTCCGTCGATGAAGCGCAGCGGGCACAGGCGCTTCGGGCTACTTACCTCACCGCAGGACATATCTTTACGACCGATTGTAAAAAAGGTCTCCTCCAAGGGGGTTGCAGTTTCTTCAAGAGGTATGCCAATCCGTATCCATTCCGGTCTATGCGATTGGCGGGATCACACTTGATCCACAGAAGATCGAAACCGTCCTTTCCTGTGGTGCAAGCCGGGTTTGTATTATGTCTGGAATGATGCAGTTGTAATACAAACAAAAGGACCTTGTTCCAAGTATTGTATCAAAGGCACAGGCCACTGTCCCATTCCAGCAGCCATCGATTCACACACATTTTTGCCGGTTATAACGGCTGCCTCAAACAGAAGCCTGCCCCCGACTTTCGAACAGGGGGCTCTGACAAAACCGGTCTTTTCTAATAGCTGTTCTCCCATACAGAGATTGTACGTTCCAGATTGGTTGCGGATTTCTGCCCGGGTTGGTATAATAAAAAAGGAATAACGCCGCCCGTCCGGCGCGGATGAAAAACAATAAAGGAGTTTTCAAGCATATGGATTACGCACAGGAAGCCTTAAAACGCCATCTGGAATGGCATGGAAAAATGGAAGTGGTCCCCACCTGCCCTCTGGAAAACAAGGACGATCTCTCTACCGCCTATACCCCCGGCGTTGCAGAACCTTGTAAAGAGATCCACCAGGATGTTTCAAAAGTCTACGATTATTGCCGCAAGGGAAACTTGGTCGCTGTTGTGACCGATGGCACCGCTGTTCTGGGATTGGGAGACATCGGCCCAGAGGCGGGGATGCCTGTCATGGAAGGGAAAGCCGTTTTGTTCAAGGCGTTTGGCAATGTCGATGCCTTCCCCATCTGTTTGGCCTCTAAGGATGTGGAGGAAATTGTGCAAGCAGTCAAGATGATTGCCCCCGGATTTGGAGGCATCAATCTGGAGGACATCTCTGCACCGCGTTGCTTTGCGATTGAGAAGCGTCTGAAAGAAGAGTTGGACATTCCAGTCTTTCACGATGACCAGCACGGCACAGCAGTGGTTACCATGGCGGCGATGCTGAACGCCCTAAAACTGGTTGGCAAGGAGCTTTCCCAGATCTCTGTGGTGGTCAATGGCGCAGGTGCTGCCGGTATCGCCTGCACCAAACTTTTGATGTCGATGGGGCTGAAAGACGTTGTCCTTTGCGACCGGCAAGGCGCCATCTATCAGGGCCGCGAAGGATTGAATTCCGTCAAAGCCGAGATGGCAGCCATCACCAATCCCTCCTGTAAAAAAGGCAGCTTGGCGGATATGATGAAAGGAGCGGACGTTTTCATGGGGGTCTCCGCCCCAAATGTGGTCACCAAAGAGATGGTCCGCAGTATGAACCGCGATGCGATTGTCTTTGCCATGGCCAACCCCACTCCGGAAATCTTCCCACAAGATGCACTGGAAGCAGGCGCAAAGGTGGTTGGAACGGGGCGTTCGGATTTCCCGAATCAAATCAACAACGTCTTGGCATTCCCGGGAATCTTCCGCGGTGCGCTTGACGCGCGTGCGAGTGAAATCAACGACGAAATGAAAATCGCGGCTGCTCAAGCGATTGCCAGCCTTATCAAACCGGAGGAGCTTTCACCCGAATTTATCATCCCTAATCCATTCAATAAAGAGGTCGCTCCCGCTGTTGCGAAAGCGGTTATGGAGGCCGCGCACCGCACCGGTGTCGCGCGGGTGTGATGATGGAGCGTATTACAGCAGTCATCTTCGACATGGATGGCCTGATGTTCGACACGGAACAGCTCTATGAACGCACATGGGGACAAGCGGTCGCTGAACAGGGAAAGGTCTTTACCCGTGAGATTCACAGCCAGATTATGGGACGCAGTAAGGCCGATTCTGCCCAAGTGCTCTTGAAGGTCTACGGACCGGATTTTCCGATCCAAAAGGTGATTGACCGCCAGACGCCGCTCTTTTTTGAAGCGCTCGAAACGGAAACCATTCCTGCGAAAAAGGGGTTATTTTCCTTGTTGGATGCGCTGGAGTTACGTGGTCTCAAAAAGGCGGTTGCCTCCTCGTCTCAGCCCAAAAAGATTGATTTCCTGTTAAAACAACACGGATTGGAACATCGGTTTGACTGTGTGGTGAGTGGACACCAGGTACATGCTAGCAAACCAAATCCGGAAATTTTTTTGCTTGCCGCAAGCCAGCTCGGAGAATCGCCTAAGAATATTCTGGTATTGGAGGATTCCAACGCTGGAATCCGTGCAGCGCACAATGGCGGATTCCGGTCCATCCTGATTCCCGATCTCTGCACATTGGAACCAGATGTTTTGCAGCTCTGCCTGCGCAAGGTGGACAGCTTGGACGATGTCATTTCGATCATTGATGCGATCAACGACCATTGATGAACAGAGCGCTCTATAGAAGCGGAAAGCCGTGGCGTCTAAAGCGATAAAACGCTTTAGACGCCACGGCTTTTGTGTTTGATGTCCGCAGTATCCAGTGAAAAATTGTCAGAAGGATCATAAAAACATTGCCGGGCAAACGATCAAGTCATAGCCGGTTCCGATGCGGTGCCCACCTGTATCCAATTCGGAAGGTATTGTTCAAACGCATCATAGACTTCGAATGTCCATTGGTAATCGTAGTCTCCTGGATTTTCCTGCCCCCATTTCTCCATCGAAGCTGGAAACCCTTCCGGCAGTACATAGCTGGTCAGGTCACACACCACCCATTCCTCGATTTCGCAGACCTCTTTTTCGCGAAGTTTCTCCATGGGAACCTGCTTTCCCTGAATCTTTATGGCGCTTCCGGCCGTCAAGTCTTCACGGCGGTAGCATTGTAACAGGAACATCACATGGGAGGTATAATCGATTCCGCTTTCTGTAGTTTCAACCGTTACAAAGGTGAGATTTCCTCCATAATCCGCGCGTTTCACAGAAAACCATTCCTGTGTTGCGTCCTCCATGTGCCATGCGTCCCATATGATGCGCTTTTGATCCGTATTGGGGTCGGAAAAAGTTTGATCCGCTGCGATGGTCAACCCGGCGTCTTCCAGGGAGTACCCTTGGATTTCCTGAATCACATCCTCTTCTGCCGGCGTTGAGATTTCCTCAGGGGTTTCCGATGGTCCCACAGAAGAAAGAAGATTTCCCTTATCCGGACGATCGTCCGAGGGGTCTGGCGTCGCAGTACAAGCAAGCAACGCAAAGCATAAGAGAACCGCCGCTCCAAAGAATAAAATCCGCTTCATAGCAAGCTCCTTTTTACACGATTAATAGCTATATTTTAAAATTCGATTCACCCAATATCCATTATTCGTATAGTTCTGTAAAATCGCCTTATGATCAGATGCTGGATCTTTCATATAAACCAACTCGCCGCTATACGCATATGCAACTACAAAGTGCGTTATATCGCTGTTTTTCATCCCAATCATCACCGGTAAGCCTTGACGGATTCGATCCGCGACATAAGCCGCTGTATCGGCTACAGATACGTTTTTAAATTCATACCCATTTACTGATAAGCTGTAACACTGACCTGCGACGACAGATGGAAAAGGGCAAGCAGCCGTTGTAATAATCTGATTGACCCGTCCAGGATCATAATCTAAATTTTTCAGATAATTGCAGCCATTGTAAAACTTGTCAACATACCACCATATGTTCCTATATCAACATTTTGTTCCTGCATTAAGGCATTGCTGTAAGATTGTCCTCTTTGCTGCCAACGTTTTATGGATATTTCCCCTCTGCCCTTTGAGCGAAGCAACATCTTCCCCTTTGCAAGTGGTGCGGCATTCGCATCAGCATATTCCCTTAGACGGATTCCCTGAAACGACTCTATAGAGAATTTTCCAATAAAAAGTTATGAAATTGCAAATACCGTCTGCGTATTGATTACAAAATAAAACTGTAAAACGATCGTTAATAAAACAATTATACTCTTTTGCATATATTGCCCTTGTATTGTTTACGCATAATTTATAGACCCATTTTTCTCATTGGAATTACCCTTTGTGATATAATTTTACTATATTTTTTATTATTAGTAAATATTTATTAAAAATATTTACCAATAATAAAAACACCAAAAAAATGGCATCTAAAGAAGCCATCGCTTCCTTAGATGCCATATCTGTATACGCGAAAAATAACCCTCTACAATCGCTATTCTACCGATTAGAATATTTGTACTTTTATATATCGTGATACCGCGCCAAAAACGCGCGGGTACGTTCATTGGTCGTGCTGTCAAAGAGCTGTTCCGGTTTTCCCTGTTCGACAATTGCACCGTCGTCCATAAACACAACATAATCCGCCACATCATGAGCAAACTTCATCTCATGGGTGACGACTACCATCGTCATATGTTCTGCCGCAAGCTCTCGGATGACCTTGAGAATTTCTCCGGTCAGTTCCGGGTCCAATGCCGAAGTCGGCTCGTCAAAGAAGAGAATCTCTGGCTCCATCGCCAAGGCACGGGCAATGGAAACACGCTGCTGCTGTCCTCCGGACAACTGATAGGGATAAGCATCCGCCTTGTCCGCCAGGTTCATCTTTTTTAAAAGCTTCCGAGCGGTTGCCTCCGCTTCTTCACGCTTTTTTCCAAGCACGCGCACAGGCGCCTCTGTGATATTGCGCATCACAGAAAAATGGGGAAAAAGATTAAAATTCTGGAACACAAGTCCGATGCGCAGTCCTATACGGCTACACGTCGTTTTATCTGCATAAACAGCTTTTCCACCCGGTCCATTCTTCACCAATGTATCACCGCATAGCAAGATCGTCCCAGAATCCACGGTTTCCAACTGGGTGACACAACGCAAAAAGGTACTCTTTCCCGAACCAGAAGGTCCGATAATTGCCAGAACCTCGCCTTCGTTGACCGAAATCGAAATTCCCTTTAAAACTTCGTTCCCATCGAAGCTCTTTCGAATCTGCTCTGCCTTCAAGATCTCCACGGCGTTTCCCTCCTAACGATAATAGCTGAGACGCTTTTCTGCTACAGTGAAGCAACGCGTCACAATGCCGTTCATCACCAGATAGAAAATACCTGCGATCAAGAACGGGGTCATGTCGACCGCCGAAGATACCCATTTGGAAGTAATATGCAACAATTCGACCACACCAATCACTTGGGCCAAGGATGTGTCCTTAACCAATGTGATAAATTCATTCCCCATAGGCGGTATGATTCGTTTGACCACCTGAGGCAAAACGATACGGAAGAATGTCTGTCGCTTTGTGAATCCAAGGACCTTAGCCGCCTCATGCTGCCCCTGTGGGATTCCCTCGATTCCTCCGCGAAAGATCTCTGCAAAATAGGCCGCATAGTTTAGCGCAAAAGCCACCTGAGCCGAGATCACACGGTCAAGCTGGATGCCGAAAATCGGCTTCATTCCATAGAAAATAAACAACAATTGCAACATTAACGGCGTGCCGCGCATAATCAGTATGTAAAAACGCACCGGTAGGTTGATGATCGGATTTTTGGACATCCTTCCGACCGCCACCAAAAGCCCCAATGGCAATGAAAAAAGCAGCGTGGAAAAAAAGATGCGCAGCGACATCAATGTCCCTTCCAACATTTGGGACAACAACACCTGGTAATTCACGCTGCAACCACCTCCTTTTCAGCCCTTTTCTGGATACTTATTATTCTGCTGGAATGGTCGTGACATCTTCTCCGAACCATTTTTCCGAAATTTCTGTCATCGTTCCATCTGCGGACATTTCCTTCATTGCATCCTCAACTTTTTCTTTCAATGCATCGTCGCCCTTGCGGAATCCAATGACATAATCTTCCTGCGCTAAAGAAGCGTCCTCCCCATTTTCATCCTGAAGAATGGTATATGCCCCTGGGTTGTTCTGCAAATAGTAGCGCGCAACCACTTCATCGATGGCAATTGCATCAATGGTCCCGTTCTGAATTTCCAAAACAGCCTTGGAATAGTCATCAATCTGAATTACTTCCTTCAGCGTATCTTTGAAGTCCGGATTCTCATTTAAGGCAACTTCTGCCGAAGAATCTGCCTGTACGCCGACAATTTTTCCAGCCAAATCATTCAAGCCCTTATAGGTTGAATCGGATTTTACCAAGATAATTTGGTCGTTCTTCATGTAGGGAATGCTCAAATTAAACTCAGCGGCGCGCTCCGGCGTCTCGCTAAAGCCGTTCCAGAGGCAATCCACATTTCCGTTGCTCAGCTCTGCGGACTTGTTGTCCCAATCGATCGGCTGTGTGATGAGCTCAATTCCCAAACGGCTGCACACTTCGCTAGCCACATCGATATCAAATCCAGTCAATTCTCCTGTCTGTGTATCAACAAACCCCATCGGAGGAAACGCATCATCCAAACCGAGTACCAGTTTGCCGGCGCTCTCTACTTTTGCCCAAGACTCATCCGTTGTCTGCCCCTCTCCCATCTCCGCGGCGGATGCAGTCGATGTTCCATCGTCCGTGCCCGTCAATCCAGCAGCGTCGTCGCCTCCACCGTTATTCCCACATCCAGCACAACCGATCACCATAAGCGCCGCCAACATAATTGCCCATATCTTTTTCATCGTACTCTCTCCTTCTTAAAACACTCAAAAGTCATATAAATCCCCTCCGCTGCCGCGCCGGAAAACACCGGGTGTGTGGAGGGGTGATACAATAATATTATAATACTAGATTAGCGAGATAAAGTAAAGAGGTAAAATCCTCTCTTGCGCCTTCTTTCTCCAAATTTTGTGTTTATCTTTTCTTTTTCAGAAACTCCTCATAACGATCACAGAGTTCCTGCGTCTCGCCAAATGCGATCTGTTTGCCATGGTCAAGCCAAAGAACTTTATTACACATGGAACGCACTTGTTCCAATAGATGAGAAACCAAAATGGTGGTCGCTCCTCCATGGATAATTTCCATCATTTTTTCTTCGCTTTTTTTGCGAAATGCACCGTCGCCCACAGAAAGGACTTCATCCAAAATTAAGATGTCCGGTTTTACAAGACAGGCGATGGAAAAAGCCAAACGGGACTTCATACCGGACGAAAGCTGTTTAAAGGGACGATCCTGGAATTCCTGTAGGCCAGAAAAATCAATAATTTCTTCATACTTTTCATTCATAAATTTGCGAGTATATCCCAACAAGGCTCCTCGTAAATACGTATTCTCACGGACGGTCAAGTCTCCGTCAAAGCCGCTTGCCAACTCCAGCAGCGCGGCAATGGTGCCGTTGACCTTGACCCATCCTTTGGTCGGAACCATAATCCCTGTGACCGCCTTGAGCAAGGTCGATTTTCCCGCTCCATTGCTCCCAATAATCCCCAGCATATCGCCGCGTTCCAAAGAAAATGATACTCCATCCACCGCCCAAAATTCCCGTACCTGATAGTTTCTTTTGATTCGTCGGAGTACATATTCCTTGACCCCAATATCCTTAAAGTCCCCTAAGATGTATCGGATGGAGACATCATGTGCTTCAATTATCATTGCGATGCCACCTCATACATAATACAAAAATTTGTAATTGTATTTTTTATAAATGAATCCGCCGATCAGCAATACTGCTAAGGCATAAAACGCACATAGCAAATGAAAGCTTGGCTCCGGAATGTCGTTATCAATCACAATCTTTCGGAAGTAACGGATGTATACGAAAATAGGATTCAAATAGAATAAATACCGAATGTGTAAAGCAAACGCCTCAATATTATAAAAAATCGCGGAAAAATACATGATGACCTGTGTGACCACCGTATAAAGATATTGAATGTCTTTAAAAATCATAAACAGGGCCGACAAGAATAAGCCCCATTCCGATATTGAACACCACTAGGCAACCGATCGGATAGAGCAACAATAAAAAGGTCCAGCGAAATGGAATCCCATCAATTGCAACAAAGACAAAAAACACCACTAGTGTTAAACAGAAATTAATGAAAGAAGATACATTTTTCGACAACAAAAACATGTACTTTGGAACATTGATTTTTGAAAACACAGCGGAATTATCCATCAATGAGGACATCCCGCTGTTTGTTGCATCGGTAAAATAAGAGAACACCAACTGCCCGCAAAACAGGTAAATCGTATAGTGGGGCGTAGACCGCCCAAAGAACTGTGTAAAAACCAAGCTCATGACTAACAACATCAGCAGCGGGGATAGCACACTCCAAAACATCCCCAATACGGTGCGTTTGTATTTTTTCTTAAAGTCTCTTTTTACCAGCTCCTCAAAGAGAAACTGATATTTCCGCATTTTTTGTAACATGTTCTTTCACCTTATAGATTATGAAATATGCAAATGCTCTTTTAAACGCCGCCAAGTATAACGCATCCCGTGTTCTTTATAGCAGCGAATTCCTCCACGAATTTTTCTGGGAATGAACGTAATAAAACGGCCGATTTTATAAGAAACGGACGCATGAATATTTCGAATTTCTTGATCTGCGCTAGACCTTAAAGTCACCTCCCCTCCTTTCATGAGACTTAGTAATAATTGCTCATAGAATGGAGTATTCCTAGCATATTTCCAAAAATAGTGAGCCATTTCTCTATCTATGTTTTTCCATGGTTTGATACCTGCCGTAAAGTGTATAATATTAGGGCACTCTTTAATTCTATCATATCGCTCTTGAAAATGATCCAGTAGGCCATATCCTTCACCATTCCATTGATGATGCCATTGAAAGTTCCACGCATCGTCAATATAACAAATATTATTTCTGCAAACTATATTGATAATATCTTGGTCAGGACAAATTAATTCGTTTTTCATATCTACAAGTTTAAAGCATTTTTCTTTTATGTTATCTTTTATAAATCGATTTACATTAATTAGTAAGACCCCTGAATTGATATATTGATCTATTGGGACTTTTAAATCTCTTTCCACACGATCTCTAGTGCGAAAATTACTAAAATTATTTATTCCGCCAATTATTTTATTTCCTATATCATATTTATATAGCTCAGCAATGTCTTTTTGTACAACTAAATCACAATCAAGATAAAGCACTTTATCATACTGAGAAAAAATTTCAGGAATAAGCCATCTGTAGTACATTTCCTCACTATAATGTGCTCTTGAATATAAATCAGATTTTAAAACCATATTACTTACATTCACTAACTCAATATGAATGTTTTTACAAGTCATTGAGCAAAGACGTTCATGAAAATCGCAAGATATATTATCATGAAGTACATAAATAAAATATAAAAAACGATTAGATGCATGTTCCTTAATGGAACTGATTGCTGTAGCTAAATAAGGTGCATAACTTTCATTACAAGCAAAAACTATTGGAATAATATGGCTATCGGTTTCATTCAAAATAATTTTCTTATTAAACCGTTCATCTTTTGATTTGTTCTTGATAGATTCTCTTACAATTTTATTTCTCCCCAAAGGTGACATTTCAAAATACCGGATCCAATAATCCGCCATTGGTATGTCAAAAAACTTCCATGGTTTATCTTCTGAAGAAAAATGAATAATTTGAGCATCTTTTCTTATATCATCTAAACTGGTATAACTTGTATTGAAAGTTTTATTTAAACGTTCTAGAGTGTAATGATTTTGACTTCTAGTTAAATTAATATATAAAACATTGTACTTTAATGGCAATTGTTTAACATGCCCGCGAAATACATCGTTAAATACATTTTGATCCATCAGACTCGTATCTGTAGATTCTCTCTTTGTCTGAATCAATAACTCAGTTATGTTATCCTCGCGTATCTTTGCCAAATTTAATAACATAACTCCAGAATTAAAATAGTCTCTCCCTGATGCCGTTTCTATTAATGGTTTGTCAAAGAGAACCTGTGGGACATCTCGGACAACCCCTGCGTATACTTTGGAAACATCTTGTTCGAACAACTCCTCAAGATCAGATAAAACAATGATATCTCCATCTAAATAGATTACTTTATCGTAATTTCTGACGATTTGTGGAATATCAAACTTAAGTAGTGCAGCATTACTTGCGACTAAATAAATACTATTGGAGTCCTTGTGCAAAGAATCATATTTCCTCGCAGAAGCCAAAATAACTGTAACCTTTACTCAATCCCCATTAAAACGATCAAAAAGTTGAATATGCTCTTCCGTTAATTCTGAGGCTATAATAAAAATATCATAATATGTTACTTTCTGCTTGTTTTCTATAAGAGAAGTAATTGCAACTACTGTAGGCACCACATAGTTATCATCACAAATAAAGGCAATCGCAACTTTGTTCATAAAGTTAACCTCCAATAATAATCATCGAATTAATGCAAGATAAATTTGCTCATAAGCATTCGTTTCCGTTATAACGGTTGGATTATTAATTGAACAAACAACCCTATTCATACTGACTGCTTTTTGCAAGGCCAAAAATAAATTTTTTTCTCCGAGGTCAAACAGTATCCCGTTCTTCCCCTCCCGTACCGCTTCCGGCATTGCGCCCATTCGGGAAGCCACCACAAGACATCCCGCAGAGATTGCCTCACGGACCACAAAATTATACGTCTCATACCACAGGGAGGGTACAACAATACAATCGTGTGTTCGATAAACCTCCGGCATACGCTCGAACGAAACCGAACCGCAAAAATGAATCCTTTGATCGTTTCCGGCTAGCCGCTTTAATCGCCGTTCATAGAAAGCCGTACCTGTTCCATACAGATCCAATGTATAATCCCCGGTGAGACGTCGGAAAGCAGCAATAAGCACGTGAATCCCTTTTAATTCCGAAAAGGTGCCTACATACGCAAATGTTTTGACCTGATTGATCGGCCCACGGGAAAAAGAAAATTCAGGTGCAATCCCATGCGGAATGACGTATGGCACAATCTCGGGAAATTCCTGATGAACCACAGACGCCACAAATTCAGAGGGTACGGCAACAGCAGCAGCCTTTTGCAAAAGTTCATCTGCATATTTATAACGTTGAGAAAAATTTGGAATCGTGTTCGTTTTGCATGCAGCAGCACATCGCTGTCCCTGTTTACAGCCAGGGCAAAAATGTCCCTGCCGGTCTACCATTGTAGCATAGTGGCAAAGAATATTAAAGTCCGTCAACGTTACAATATAGGGAATACGGATCTCCATACACACCCGTAAAAACGCCGCCATCGGTTGCGGATAAGCGCAATGCACGATGTCCGGACAATCCTGCTTCAGAAAATGTGTGGCAAAAAGCCGCATAGATCGATCGTTTGGATCAATGCGTTTATAAAACAGCCCGTAGGGAGTCTTACGATAGCGAAACTCTACCACTTGAATTCCTTCAAAAAGGTAGGTTCGATATAAGATATCTCCTACTGAAGATGGGTACACTTTACAATCCTCCGTACCCAGAGTAAAAACCTTTACCCGATGCCCTTTTTCCTGCTGGGTCCGTGCCATATTGAATACAAAGCGTTCCGTTCCCCCTTGGCGAGATGGATAAAAATAATGGACCAAGTAATAAATAAAAAGGGGTTCGCCCTCTCGATTAGAAGCCGGCAATTCTTTATTTGGACAAGACGGGAAATACGGCACTTCCGTCTTTCCTTCCGCCGGAACCGCTTTCGATCTATTACATATTTTTCCCAGATTTTTGCGGCCATCCCTCGGATGCCATAGTAATCAAACAAAGACTTTGCTTTTTTCAGCATCCTTCGGCCACTTCCTTTCTCGATATGGACAAATCCTAATTCATTCGAATCCTTCTAAAAGCAAAAAATCATTGAGATCTTTTCACTCTTCAAAATTATAACAGAGTTCAAGTCCCTGAACAATCGCCCGAGGACGTCCCCTCATATTCTCAAAGTTCTCCACATATATTTGGTAGCATAGGGCGGTTCAAGCGGAAAAACGGATCCTTTCCCAATCTTGAGCTTACAGTCTGAACATGCCCTAACTAAAACAGGGGGGCGTACCATGAAAGGCATCGTTGAAGAGCGCGCTGTAGAGCTCGGAGAATATATCTTAGAGAATAAAGCTACGGTTCGCAAAGCTGCCAAAAAATTTGGCGTCAGTAAAAGCACCGTACATAAAGATGTCGCGCAGCGTTTAAAATATGTCGATCCACAACTTTACCGAGAAGTGAAAAACGTGCTCGAGGTGAACAAAGCCCAACGGCATATCCGCGGCGGCATGGCAACTCGAATGAAATACAAAAAAAGCCCAACACCAACCCTGGCCAATCCAAATCGATAAGATCTCCAGTCTCTTCCCACGGTAAAAGCCGGAAATCGTTGCGAAAAATTCCATTGCATTTCCTTCTGTCCTCCTCTATAATGATAATAATTATTTTTATAATTTCGTTTCACAATGCTGAAACATAAAAAGGAGGACTTCAATGGTAGGAATGCACCCCGCATGGCTGGCCCTGACCGGTACAGGATTTACTTTTCTCTGTACGGCAGTCGGCGCAGCTATGGTTTTTTTGTTTCGCGGAGGCGTTAAAGCAAATCTTCAACGCATCTTTTTGGGATTTGCCGCTGGCGTCATGATTGCAGCCTCTGTATGGTCTCTCTTGATACCATCGATTGAAATGGCAGAAGAGCAAGGGACCATCGGATGGATTCCTGCGGCCGGCGGTTTTGTTTTAGGCGGCCTGTTTTTAATGGTTTTGGACCGAATTCTGCCACACTTACATCCTGGCAGCGACCAACCGGAGGGAATCTCCTCGTCACTGAAACGCACAACCATGTTGGTCTTTGCTGTAACCTTGCACAACATCCCGGAAGGGATGGCAGTTGGCCTTTCCTTTGCGCTTGTAGCGCAGGAGGGAACCCCGGTGACACTCGCCGGCGCTATGGCACTGGCCATTGGAATGGGCCTTCAGAACTTTCCGGAAGGCGCCGCAATCTCGCTGCCTTTGAAACAGGAAGGACTTTCCACCACCCGGTCATTTATATATGGCGCACTCTCCGGCATTGTTGAACCCATCGGCGGCCTTTTGGCTGTTTTGATTGCCGGTTCTGTTACTCCACTGATGCCGTGGTTTCTTTCTTTTGCCGCAGGCGCTATGATTTACGTTGTGGTCGAAGAGCTGATCCCTGAGGCACATTTGGGCGAACACTCTCACACGGGGACTATGGGCGTCATGTTGGGATTCTTGGTTATGATGATTTTAGACGTGGCGCTTGGATAACATAAAACAATCAGGAATGGGAGACGTTCTGTAAAAGAACGTCTCCTTTTTATTATCCAAATGTTTGCACCAAAGTATTCAGGAACGTCGTTGTAGTTGCTTGCACACGAAGAGCACTCACCTGGATTTCATCAAATACTGTATAAAACGGCAGCAGATTAATGCGGTTTTGCTGGATAAACCAGAAATAATAGATGAGCCCCAGTATAATCATGGCGATTATTCCATAAACATACCCGTAATTTCTCCAGCTTCCCTTTCCCGCCAAAAAACGCCGTTGCTTTTCTTCCTCTGTTCCAGTCGCCTGGAGAGCCGTCAACAGTTCCGGGACATATAAGATCGCTGCCGTAAAAAAGATATTTCCAATACGCTGAAACAAGAAGTGTTTCCATGTGAAGATAAAGAAGATTCCCGCATACATCGCTATGTTCACCAAAACCACATTGCGGGGATTTTTCTTGAGCAGAAGCTTTTGGAAAGCAATCATTAGAACCATGGCTAAAACCGGAATAAAACCGGTCATAAAGTCGCGCCCCTGCATAAAATAAAGATTCTGATCGGTCGCATAATACTGATAGACAAACTGCGTGACCAAATTAAAAATTTGCCAGGAAAAGACAAGCACCAATATAGTCATTCCACCATAGACTCCCAACGATATTCGGTTGATTGCAATCTGTGCCAAAAAATATACAGGGAGCATCAATAACAATGAATTGTGGAAGGTTGCTGCCAACAACACAAGCAACATATAGGGAACGATTCGCTTTTCTTTGATATAGTGAATAGCGAATAGAAAAATGGCGATTCCCAAGGACTGACGAATGTAGCTTAACGTGTTTCCAAAGAAATTGAACGCCACAAAGATAAACATGCCAATCCATGGCTTTGAACAATCCCGGTAAAGGACCCATGCCGTCAATCCAATCATGATGGTGGCAATCACTGCCATGTACACAAATACATTCCCGGTTACAAGGGAAATCAGAAAAGTTAACAGGCTGAATCCAAATTCTGTGAGATATGGATTGGCATCACTGACCAAAAAACTCCAACCGCCGCTTCGGACATTTTCAAAAAATGGGACATAGAACTGATAATAATCAATACCGACATTTGTAGCACGCAAAGCTGAAAAAACAATCAAAACGACCGAAGAAAGACATAGGAATAGGATTTCCTTTTTGCGGCTCGGTCTCCATTCCCCAAGAATAATCCTAGGAGCAAAACAACAAAGACAACTATGGCATATGCCCACATATGAATCGCCCTCTTTCTCAATACTTTCGATGTTTGTTATCCTTGGCCCGACGACATATGTCAAAAAAAGGTGACATATGGAATCAAGTTGATACGGTTTTGCAAAAGGAACCAGACATAATACAATATTCCAAAGAAGATCGTTACCCCTACGCCATAGAAATAGTACTGCTTGTGCCAATTGGCGCGGCTCTGCATTCTACGGCGCTCCTTCAAACGCCGTTTTCGTTCTGCCTCGCTTTGGTGCCTTTTCGATTCCTCCTCTTTCCATACATCCGTCTCGACACATATGCTCTTCAAGATCTCTGGAATGAGAAAGACTGCACTGGCAAAAAAAATGTTTCCGATACGTTGAAAAATGTAGTGTTGACAGGTCAGTACAAACAATGCCCCTGTACATAAGGCTAAATGAATGAGCACTTTATTTTGTGAATTCCTCTGTAATAGAAGCTTCTTTGTCAGCAGCGCGGTAATCGTCATCAAAACGGGAATCAGCGCCGTCTGCCAACTGCGCCCCCGTAGAAAATACAGGCCCTCTTCCGTAGCATAAAACTGGTAAACAAATCGGGTGACAACCTGAAAGATTGGCCAAAATAGCAGCGACACCAGTAAAGTACCACCGGCATACAGGGTGATCGTCTTCCAATGAATGGGAAGTTGCGCCAAAAAGTAGAAGGGTAGCAATATTAGAATCGACTTGTGAAAAGTCGCCGCCAACAATACGATTCCCAGGTAGGGGAGCCACCGCTTCTCCTTCAGATATCGAATCGCAAACAGAAAAATAGCAATCGCAAACGACTGCCGGATAAAACTCATGGAATTGCCAAAAAAGTTGAAACTGACGAAGAGGAACATGCCCAGCCATGGGATTGCACAATCCCGATAAAGGACGATTGCCTCCAAGCCCACCAGGATGGCGGCTGCAACAGCCATAAACACATGTACATCCCCGGTAAACCGCGAAACCACATAGTTCAACAGGCTAAAACCAAACTCAATCCGATATTCATTCTCCGGCCCTGTCAGGAACTGCCAACCTCCCCGATGCATTTGCTCAAAATACGCCTGATACATCGGATAGTCGATCCCCACCGTTTCCCCACGCAGGGCTGCAAACAGGATCAACAGTATGGAGGCTCCTCCTAGAAAAAGGGCATCCTTTCGCCTGCTGGGTTTCCGCTCACAAAATAAAAGACCAGACGCGACAAGCGCCAGCAACAATCCATAATAGGGCTGCACGGGCAATCCCCCTCAAAAGTAGTGTTCTCTCCACAAGCGCTCCATGCATGGGAAGGGGCTATCGCGGGCACTCCCCGCTGTATCTGTGAAAATGGTTCTTCTTATTATAACACAGCAGCAAACATTTTTCAGAGATCTTCGCTTTTGTTCACAATTCCTTTAAATATGGTCAAAAACAGAATCTTGATGTCAAATAGAAAGGTCCAGTTCTCGATATAATAGATGTCACACTTGATTCGCTCTTCGATGGAGGTATCTCCTCTCCAGCCATTTACCTGTGCCCAGCCGGTAATTCCCGGCCGGACCAAGTGTTTCATCATATAGAGCGGGATCTCTTCGCGAAATTTTTCTACAAAGAAGGGACGCTCGGGTCGCGGTCCAACTAGGCTCATATCCCCTTTAAGGACATTCCAGAGCTGAGGCAACTCATCAATGCTATACTTACGCAGGAATGCGCCAAAGCCAGTGCGCCGGTTGTCCTTTCGTGTTCCCCAAGTCGTCATATCCGCATTGTTTTCCAGGCTCATCGAACGAAATTTATACATCGTGAATTCCTTTTTCCTCCGTCCGATGCGCGTCTGCTGATAGATCACGGGGCCGGGGAAGAACATTTCACCCCAATCGCTACTACCAACAGAACAGGGGACAACAATACCAGCCCCACAAAGGATACCAAAATATCAAAGCTTCTCTTCAAAAATCCATTTACCAAATTATCGAGCGGTACACGGCGCAGATTGATTAATGGCAAACCCTCTACAACATCGATGTAAGGTCTGGTAGGCAGATACTTCGTATAAAATGGGAGTAAGCTCGACTTGACCCCCTCTTTTTCGCAGGTATCAATGATCTCCTCCAATGCAGGGAATTCATCGTAATCGAGGGAAATGACGACCTCATCAATCTCTTTTTCTTCCAACAAACTCGCTAAATCCTGAAAAGTTCCACGATAGGGAAGCGTTCGTCTGCCGGTGCTCTCTGGCTGGTTGCTCAAATAGCCGCAGACGTCATAACCCAAACTGCGGTTCAAAAGTATTTTATCGTAGAATTCACCCGAGGCCTCATTCCACCCCACAATCAATAACCGCTTGAGGTTATACCCCTTCTCGCGTAAACGCCGGAGAATCTTCCGAATCGCAAAGCGCTCCACAGAGCTGAAAAGGGTGTTAAAGGCCGCAAACAGGGCGATCACCATACGGGAAATATTCACTTCTTTCAAAAAAAAGACCAACACAAAAATGAATACGGTTCCCAGAACATTGGCCTGTACAATCTTCCCCACTTCGGATACCAAGCCCTTGCTGCGAAACGAATCGTGCAGACCGAAATATTGATAAATTAAAAAGTAAAAAGGGATTACCAGGACCATCAGGCGCAAATAGTAGAGGATTCCAATCCGGTCATGTCCCCCATCGAGTACATTGAAGCGGAATAGGAACGCCAGCACCATGGAAACCAAACAGATGCACACATCCAGAACGACCATGGTTATATTAAAAATTCGTTGGTTTTCCTTTAACATTTGCTTGTCCCTCTCCTTTCTGCGGGAAATCCCATGGGGTTGTGTTTATTGTACGGCATTGCGGACAAAATGGCAAGTTTCCCAAAGGAAATTCTGATTTGCCAATTTCCGTCACAGGCCATTCAAAAGTCATCAAAAAAGGCCCGGCGTTTAGCCGGGCCTCTCAGCCTTGTCAATGGCAATTATGCGTGTGCTGCTCTGGCAGAAACTGCCTTTCTGTTTGCTGGGCAGATATTATATATGATTCCGTCTTTTGCCACCATCGAAATCGGAATTCTGGGCAAAAGCTTATGAAGAACTTCCACAAATCCGTTGACAGGGGCCTCCGCCATCCCTGTCACAATATGAGTCGCTCCTATTTGTTTTACAAACCCAACCGCCAATAATGCGGCATCATCGTGGAAATATACGGACATCTCTGCCTGTACATCGCGCGATGTCTGTCTCAGATACTCCAACTCCTCACAATCGGCATCAAATCCCGCCGAAGTCGGCTGTACACATAGCACATGCAAAGGAATCGACCGTTCTTCTGCGATTCGCTTTCCTGCTTTAATCAATCTGTCACAATCGCGCTGGCCTGTAACACAAACCAGAACCGCTCCTCTGTCGCTCACCATTTTACCTCCTTTCCGTCAATCTCATTGTGTACCTACCGGGGAAACCTGCCACTTACACGGGCTGTAAATCCCCGCCTATTTAAGTATAGTAAAAAATCCGCCAGTTATGGTAACGTTCAGTGTCCATTTCATGAATAAACTGTAAAGGATTCACCAAACAGCCGAATTCCCATCCAACTTGATCGCCACCCCATCCATCAACAGGATTCCAGACCTATTTTGGAATCAGTACTTTTCTTTCTATGTTTAGTGTATCACAATTTCTATAATAACTCCAGAAACATTCTTGTAATTTTTATGAATTTATTCTAATTTTCATTTATGATAAACACAAAAAAGCAGAGTTCCGGGGAAAATCCCTTTCGCTCTGCTTTTTGTGCCCCTAAGCGCTGACGGGGGCGCCTTATTCAAAAATAGTCAATGGATCAATCCATTTTCCCGACTTCTTGACTGCAAAATGCAGATGTGGATCGTCCGCACTCTCGCATGGAGTGGTACCAACTGTACCAATTTTCTGGCCTGCTTTTACCGTGTCCCCTGCCTTAACATCCATGGTTTCCAATCCGCAATAACAGCCGCCGATCTCACCATGCTCAATATATACCACATTGCCAAATAGATCGTCATGATATGCATTTTTAACGGTTCCATCCGCGATCGCCGTTACTTCGTCTCCCAGTTCTGCGGCAAAATCTACACCTGCATGTGCGCGCCAATCCTTCATCGTTTTGGAATAGATAAGATCTTCGATACTAAATTTTTGTACCACAGTATCTCCGACTGGATAGGAAAATGTCTCCGGGACCGTTGTCGTCTTGACAACCGGTTCCTCTGAGGAAACAGGCGCCTTCGAAGCTGGCGCTTGGCTACTTGGAGCGGCACTCGACGGCGTTGATGAGGACACCGCTGAACGACTGCTCTGTGGTACTTCTAGCACCCCGCTTACCGCCTCATTAGCCGGAAAGGCGGTTGTCTGGCTGCTGGATGGGACGTCCTCCTCCGGTGTTGCATAGTTAATGACGCTATCGTACGTCGTCCAGGCGGCCACACCGATGGCAATTAAACAGACGCCCAGAGCAATGTAAAAGCCTTTGGAAGACCCGCCGGATGAATGGTTCTTCTGATAATGGTTATTAGTCATTCGTTGCACCTCCGAGTCTATTTTTGCCACCTATTCCGGGGAATATGCGGTAAATGTAAAAATAGACGTTCCATCCCCATTCCAGAAAACACGAAAAAAGACCGAACCCTTTCGGATTCGGTCTTTCTTCTTAGCTTGAGGGGTATATTGAGGAGGGTAGAACATGTATCAAGTTCTGGTGCGGCTCCATTGCTTGATTACGAGTTTTATTATACTCACTTTACCTCTTTCAGTTGTTACGATGCTATGAATATTCTTTAAACTATTTCAGTAGATTTTTTGAACGATTTTCCGTGTGTTTTGCCAAAAATTGCTGGTTTCAAAAGAAATCTTCGGAAACTTTTGCAAACAAACGTTTACATTTTTCAATTGGTTGTGTTATAATATAGGAGATGAATCGATGGGTGAAATGAGGTTCATAAGAATCCGTTTCCACCTACTTTTATTTGAAATACTGTGCAGAGGATGGATTCTTTAATCCCTTCCCAGTGGATTGTCTATTTTTCCAAATCCTCTATAAAATCTTCTGCAAATGATTATAAGGAAGCTGCACCAGGAAAGTGAGGATGCAAACATGTTGACAGAAAGCCAAAAAAAAGTATACGATTACTTAAAGAGCCGTGCACAGGGGGGCCTTCCACCGACGGTACGGGAAATCTGCAAGGCAACTGGATTGAAGTCTACTTCCAGTGTTCATGCACATCTGAAAACATTGGAACGAGAAGGCTATATCAGCCGAGACGCCGGGCTTAACCGCGCCATTCACCTCGCGGGAGAACAACCCACCATGCAAGTTCCTGTAGTCGGCCGTGTGGCGGCTGGACAGCCGATTTTAGCTGTAGAGGAAGTGGAGGGGTACGTCCCCTTCTGCCCTCCCAACCAGAATGCCGATGAGTATTTTGCCTTGCGCGTCCGCGGGGAAAGTATGAAGTGTGCTGGAATTTTGGACGGGGATCTCGTAGTTGCGCGCAAAGTTTCTACTGCCGAAGACGGCGAGATGATTGTAGCGCTGATTGAAGATGAAGCTACCGTTAAGTATCTGTACCGGGAAGCAGACCGTATTCGCTTACAACCCGATAACCCCGACTATGAGCCCATTTATGCAACCGATGTGGCAGTAATCGGAAAAGTCGCCGCGGTCATTCGTTATTATAAATGAAGCGTACTTCCATTTTCATAAAGGAATCGAGAAAAGGCGCAGTTCCTGTGTGATAGAGGGGAACTGCGCCTTGTTTCATTTTTTAGGTCAATCCAGTTCATCCAATAAAACAGCCCGAACCGGAGAAGCTTCGGCCCCTTTTAGAAAAAGAGGGAATGCAAGCAATGTATAAGTTCCTTCTTCGACCTGTGATAAATCTAATCCCTCTAGAATGGGTATTTCTGCACTGAGTAATTCCACATGCGGCCCCTCTTCTGCATGAGGCGCGCCGATGCTCCATGCATCTGTTCCCACCAGTGTGACACCCGCGGATGCCAGTGCAAATGCAGCGCTGGTGGATAAAAAGGCCTCTCCCTCGCCTTTAAACAGCAGCATCTTCTCACAATAGGGCATGATGCGGTCAATGTCCGCGCCAGTGACAATTCCTTGTGCGGCTACTACCGTACAACGCCCCACAAAACGGGAGAGTTCCATCTCATCCACGGTTTTTCCGTCGTCGATAAAGTGACGTGGCGCGTCCACATGAGTAGCTGAGTGGCAACCTGTATAGAAGCCGGAGAGATTGTAGGAGTCCCCCAGCTCCATCCGGCGCACCAACTCCCGGCGTGGCACGGGATCTCCTGGATAAACCGGTGTAGAAAATAGCTCCCGCGAAATGTCAATGACCTTCATCCTTCTCCGCCTCCTTCCTTTTCTTGTAATATTTTTGTAATATTTTGAAAGAAATAGACCATCTAGTTTGTCTTATCAATAGGGAATTCTTGCTTGCCGCTTTATTTGGCCTTTTCCAGCATTGGAAGCGCTGTACAAAGCAGCTCTGTGGTCTGATGTGCAGCAAAGGTTGAAAATTGTTCGTAGTCAACTCCGGCATTGCTGTCAGCATTATCCGAGATACAACGAACCGCTGTATATTCGGTTCCGTTGATATAGCATACTTGGGCAATGCTCCCGCTTTCCATTTCGCAGGCGATTGCGCCAAACGTGGAGGCTATCCAATGTAGCTTTTCCGCGCTGCTGATAAATTGATCGCCGGAAGCAATCCGCCCGACATGAACATCCCCTTGATATGCACAGCATTTAGCCGCTTCGGCAAGTACCCGATTCATATTTGAGGAGGTGGGGATTACAACCAGGTTAATACCGGATACCATGCCAATCTTGTCGCCGATCTGCGTCGTATCCACATCGTGTTGAATGGCTCCGTCTGCCAGGACGAGGTCCCCGATCTTGACATCCGCGCCGATTCCCCCTGCAACGCCGCTATTGATGATTCGATCCGGTGCATAATGTAAGATCATCGTTTGGGCGCAGATTGCCGCATTGACTTTACCGACATTACAACGCGCGACCACACAATCCACTCCTCGGATTGTGCCGCGTACAAAATCCATTCCACTGATGGTTTCCGTCTGTGGATGTTCCAGTTTCGCAAGAATTTCTTCCACTTCAATTGCCATCGCGCCAATGATTCCGATCATAATTGCATCCCGCCATTTCTAATAAGATTACAGTTTTTGACGTTGTCCAAATTAAAATAGGATACCGCTCTGTATCATCCCAAAATACTGCCTATTTTTTACAGTATACCTGATTGGAAATGGAATTGCAATTACTTTACATAATCACAAAATTTCTGTTGTATTCGGCTAATTTTTGTAATATAATTGGAACTGTTCAACAACCTATGAGAAAAGAGAGGATGGAGAGAAAAAAAGATGAATCGTACATTGAAAAGGTTTTTTTCCGCCGTTGCCTTGGGCTTGACCCTTTGCCTGTTTTCGGCGTCGTTTTGTAGTGCGGCGGCCGCCTCTACATCGGAGGCAGTACAAGAACATACCCTTTCTAATGCGCAATATGACGGTCCGAATGGGCGCTTTAAAGTTTATCTGAGTCCATCTGCACAGCCGTGGAATCCTTATTGTGATGGAAGCGGCAGTGAGGAATATTACATGCGCCAAGTTGCAACAGCGATGATTCCTTATTTACAAAGTTATGGAATTGACTATGTATTGCCAGGCGCACAAACAGGCTCCTCTGCCAACCAGAAGTCCTTTTTGACCAATCGCGCGAATGAAGCTAAAAATACGGGCTGTGACCTCTATTTAGCGATCCATTCCAACGCAGCCACGGGAAAAACCCGCGGTACTCGTATCTATTACTACACAAAGAGTGCCGAAAGCTTGCGCTTTGCAAAAGTTTTACAATCAACCTTCAACTATCCAGATAAATCTAATATCAAGCTCGCCTATAACGACGCTTTGATGGAGATGTACCTGCCAACCATGCCCCATGCATTGATTGAGACAGCTTTCCATGACAATCCACAGGACGTCGCCTGGATTAAGAGTAACATCAATACGATGGCCAAGAGCCTTGCGGATGCTGTCAATGAGTTTGCCAAAGGCAGTACTGGAACAGCGGTGGCATCCGGCCTCTCGATGGATCGTATCTTTGCGAACCTTTCCACTGGAACCGCAATCATCCTGAATGTTTCCTCCACCACTGGTCAAACGGTGCCCAGTCTGGTGTGGAGTTCCAGCAATCCGGCAGTCGCTTCTGTTGACCAGGGTGGTTTCGTGCTGGGGATGAGCGCAGGCGAAACCGTGATCTCTGCCACCACGCCAACCGGAACTTCTGTGCGCTGTACGGTGACTGTGACCGGGCCTACCATGCAAATTGGCGGCGGTCCTGTCGCTTCCGCCGAAGGAGAGTATGTCGCCAATCCAACAGAGGAAACAGGAGCAATTACTCCAACTGCTTAAGAGAATCTATGAGGCCATGAGGGTGTCCTAAAAGTCATGAAATGACGGAAGGATACCCTCTTTTTTTAGAAATTCAGATATTTTTGCAGACAGAAAGAGGATGCCCCTTTCCTATGAATCCATCGATTCGTAGTTTGGGGAACGCCAATAAGGAAGTAAGAGAAACTTATTAACTTAACGGCTGACAAACGAGGTTGCTAAAGGAACCGGCGTGCTATTTCACAATGAAATGCCACGCCGGTTTTCTACGTATTTCAAACTATGTTTACAGAGGCAAGAATGGTTTGACATTTCCAACAGTCCAATCATGCCGGATAGGCCCAATGGCATCGGGCTTTTTCACCCTCTAAATGCGTAGACACGAATACCATGATATCAGCGAGTGCAAGCGGATTTCTGCTTGCGCCCGCTTGGTTACAAAGACGGAGAAAGCCGTCAAGGGCGCGGAGCGTTCATCTTAACCCTTGGCGGCTTCCTTTGTCTTTGCTATTTCTTGTTTACGATGGCCTGCACCAGTTTTGCCTGCAAGCGGTGTTTCATGTATTCGTCCACCCGCACATGAGGCGTACCGTCCAGATCGTAGAGTGTCCGGGTACACAGCTTATTCATGTAGCCGTCATAGTACCGCAAGAGGCGTTCCACTGCCTGCGGATCACCAGCGCGGGCCTCTGCAAAAACTAACAGGGCAGAAGCGCCCTGCCGTGGAATGTGGGCTGCTTCATTGGGGACACCCTCTTTATTTTTATGCAAGTGAATTTTAAGAGAATCATTTCCTTGATAGCAGATACTTGCGTTCTACTTTTCACCACGGTAAACAAAATTAGTAAACTATTGAAAATATGTTATATTCTAATCAGTAATAGTTAACTTATTGCATGTATAATAAATCCGCGTGCAGTTTTATTTATGTCTATTGATTAGCATGTGCTAATCGCCTCCGTCCACCGTCCTAAACGACCTTTAAAGAAAGGCGAGCTTCTCTGAGACAATACCCTCTCCTACACATCCTGTCGCTACGCTCTTGTGACCAGGTGCGTCACTGCATTCACGCAGAGAATTCTGCTCCTACGGTATTCTGCACCGAAGGACAGCTAATCCATGCTGTTTCGAACAACGAATCAGTCCGCTTGGCCGACGGCATCAAACTTAACAAGCTCTTCGAAATTCAAATCGGCTCCCTTAAAATTGACTTTAATGGTTATGCTTTGAAAACTGCCGGTGTCTCCCCGGAAGCCCATCCTTGGTGAAATCAGTCAACGTCTTCGGCGTAAAAGGGATGCAGAGATTGTGATCTCTCGTCCACGGCTCAATTCGGGGATACCATCCGTTCTCAAAACACCAGCTTTGCAACTACAAAAGAAATTTTTCGTGAAGAATCCATTCGCCCATTTTCTTCACAAATCAGAACAATCTATCTCTTAATACGAACGCATCCCACTCCCTTTAATATCCGTTTTCATTCTACAATCCAGTTAATACGTATATATTTTGATCTTTAATAAGATCCATCCATCGCTAAAAAACAAACAACTGCCCTACAAATCCAACGTTCTGAGGACTACAAAAAATTTGTATACAACGAAAAAGGAACTACAAAAGATGTAGTTCCTTCAAAAAGTGGCTCCCCTGTTGGACTCGAACCAACGACCCTGCGGTTAACAGCCGCATGCTCTACCGGCTGAGCTAAGGAGGAATGTTTATGTTGGCATCTTCCTATTGTCCCAGGCCGTTGCCAGCCAAGTATCGTCGGCACTAATGAGCTTAACTTCCGTGTTCGGGATGGGAACGGGTGGACCCTCATCGTCATCGACACCAACTCTATTTAGTACATTCCTGTCTAAATAGCTCTCTATATTCACTTTCCTTGTTTGCTTTTGGTGACCCGTGCGGGAATCGAACCCACGTTAACGGCGTGAGAGGCCGCTGTCTTAACCGCTTGACCAACGGGCCACATCTTTCAGTCTTACGCAGAGGCCAGAGATCTCTCCGACCTCCGTCGTCCGACTTCTTTCATGGTGCACCATCAGGGACTCGAACCCGGGACACCCTGATTAAGAGTCAGGTGCTCTACCAACTGAGCTAATGGTGCAGACCTGTGGTCTCGCCGCCTCCGCGACTTACCATTCGCCAGCATACTTTTTGCCAGTACACTGAAAACTGAATAAAGATTTAAGATAGAAGCTAACTGAAAAAGCTTTGAACCAAGGAACTATGGTCAAGCCCTCGGCCTATTAGTACTGCCAAGCTGAACATGTTACCATGCTTACACACGCAGCCTATCAACCTTGTAGTCTTCAAGGGGCCTTACTAGCTTACGCTATGGGATATCTTATCTTGGAGTCGGCTTCACGCTTAGATGCTTTCAGCGTTTATCCGATCCGCACATAGTTGCCCAGCTGTGCTCCTGGCGGAACAACTGGTGCGCCAGAGGTGCGTCCATCCCGGTCCTCTCGTACTAAGGACAGCTCTCCTCAAATATCCTACGCCCACGACAGATAGGGACCGAACTGTCTCACGACGTTCTGAACCCAGCTCGCGTACCACTTTAATCGGCGAACAGCCGAACCCTTGGGACCGAATACAGCCCCAGGATGTGATGAGCCGACATCGAGGTGCCAAACCTCCCCGTCGATGTGGACTCTTGGGGGAGATCAGCCTGTTATCCCCAGGGTAGCTTTTATCCGTTGAGCGACGGCAATTCCACTCTCATACCGCCGGATCACTAACTCCAACTTTCGTTACTGCTCGGGCCGTCACCCTCGCAGTTAGGCTGGCTTACGCGTTTACACTCTAAAGCACGGTTTCCGTCCGTGCTGAGCCAACCTTTGAGCGCCTCCGTTACCTTTTTGGAGGCGACCGCCCCAGTCAAACTGCCCGTCTAACAATGTCCCCCGGCCGGATTCACGGCCGCAGGTTAGAATTCCAGCAACTTAAGGGTGGTATCCCAAGGGTGACTCCACCAACACTGGCGTGCTGGCTTCCCAGTCTCCCACCTATCCTGTACATAAATTACCGAAACCCAATATTAAACTGCAGTAAAGCTCCATGGGGTCTTTCCGTCTTGTCGCGGGTAACCGGCATCTTCACCGGTACTACAATTTCGCCGGGCGGGTAATTGAGACAGTGCCCAGATCGTTACACCATTCGTGCGGGTCGGAACTTACCCGACAAGGAATTTCGCTACCTTAGGACCGTTATAGTTACGGCCGCCGTTTACTGGGGCTTCAATTCAATGCTTGCACATCTCCTCTTAACCTTCCAGCACCGGGCAGGTGTCAGCCCCTATACTTCATCTTTCGATTTAGCAGAGACCTGTGTTTTTGCTAAACAGTCGCCTGGGCCTATTCACTGCGGCCACGTCTCCGTGGCGTCCCTTTTCCCTAAGTTACGGGACCAATTTGCCGAGTTCCTTAACTACCCTTCTCCCGTTGGCCTTAGAATTCTCTTCCCATCTACCTGTGTCGGTTTGCGGTACGGGCGCCTCAGATATACAATAAGCTTTTCTCGCCCCCGTCCAGCATGCTTCCCTACTCTAATTTCGGTCCCTTACGCCCGGGGCGACCATCGCCCGGGTCATGCCTTTCTAGGGTGTCCCTTATCTTAAATCTTTTGGCGGCTACGGAATTTCCACCGTATGTGCATCGACTACGCCTTTCGGCCTCGCCTTAGCTCCCGGCTTACTTGGAGCGGACGAACCTTCCTCCAAAAACCTTAGACTTTCGGCCAATATGATTCTCACACATTTCGCGCTACTCATTCCGGCATTCTCACTCGAATGAAGTCCACCACCGCTTCCGCTATGACTTCACCCCTCATTCGACGCTCTCCTACCATTCCTCACGGAATCCCAAGCTTCGGTATACTGTTTAGCCCCGTTAAATTTTCGGCGCAGGGTCACTCGACCAGTGAGCTATTACGCACTCTTTTAATGAGTGGCTGCTTCTAAGCCAACATCCTGGTTGTCTGTGCAACCCCACATCCTTTTCCACTTAACAATATTTTGGGACCTTAGCTGTGGGTCTGGGCTGTTTCCCTTTTGACAATGAAACTTATCTCACACTGTCTGACTCCCGTACATCAATTATCCGGCATTCTGAGTTTGATAGGTTTCGGTAGCCTCTCGGCCCCTAGACCATTCAGTGCTTTACCTCCGGTAATCTAATACGAGGCTAGCCCTAAAGCTATTTCGGAGAGAACCAGCTATCTCCGGGTTCGATTGGAATTTCTCCGCTACCCACACCTCATCCGCTACCATTTCAACGGGAGTCGGTTCGGTCCTCCATGGAGTTTTACCTCCACTTCAACCTGGACATGGGTAGGTCACCCGGTTTCGGGTCGTGTACAACTGACTTCATACGCCCTCTTCAGACTTGCTCTCGCTGCGGCTCCAGACCTGAAGTCCTTAACCTTGCCAGTTACACACACTCGCCGGACCATTCTACAAAAGGTACCCGATCACTCTTTGATGAGCTCTCGGTGCTTGTAAGCACAAGGTTTCAGGTTCTATTTCACTCCCCTTCCGGGGTCCTTTTCACCTTTCCTTCACAGTACTCTACACTATCGGTCACTGAGTAGTATTTAGGCTTGGAGGGTGGTCCCCCCGTCTTCCCACCGGGTTTCACGTGTCCGGCGGTACTCTGGATACAGCTAGTCGCTTTGACCTTTCGCATACGTGACTCTCACACTGTTTCGTTGGCTTTCCCAAACCATTCTGCTAGATCGCTGCATACATATTGCTGTCCGAACCCCAAAGGTATTGCTACCTCTGGT
>NZ_JBKEIV010000009.1:47500-259022 GCF_046693725.1 Anaeromassilibacillus sp. SJQ-1
AATCGCTCCGTAGAGCGTTTAAATCAACTTAGAGTTTTTGAATAGCTCTTTTCGATACACTAACGTGTATTCCAGTTTCTCGAGTCTGGATTCTCGTTTCGTCCGAAAGTTCCGTTCCCATCCTCTCGGATGTTCCCGTCCCTCTCAAAGTCATTACGGGTCCTTTTCATTTCGTAACGTTGTTTAATTTTCAAGGTCCTTCGCAACCTTCAAACCGGCTTCCTCTCTAGGTTTATGGCCTCTCGCCTTGTCCCTTTCGTTTGGGCCGTTTCGTAAGGTGCTCGAATATAATACCAAACCCTACCCCTTTTGTCAACACCTTTTTTGAAAAAATTTCAATCTTTTTTGAAATCCTTTTTATCTCCCGATTTTTCCTATGAAAAAGGCCGGTATAGCGCCTTTTCCGAATCGCTCCTTCCAGAGAACACAAGGCATGTCCAAACAATATTATGAATAGAAAAAGGAGTTTTTACCATGTTTTTTATCCGCACTCGTGATTGTGTGAAGCTTGCAGTCTACGATCCCAATCCTTTGGGAAAGGAAACCATTCTGATGATTCACGGTTGGCCGCTATCGGCCAAGATGTTCGAATACCAGCAGGAACTTCTCATCAAATGCGGCTATCGAGTGATCACAATGGACTTGCGGGGCTTCGGTCATTCCGATGCCCCTGCCTGTTGCTATCATTACGACCAAATGGCATCCGATATCGACCAAGTCGTTCGTGCTTTGCACCTCCATCGATTTACCCTCGTTGGATTCTCCATGGGAGGAGCGATTGTCCTTCGCTATATGAATCGCTGTCGTGGCTATGGTGTAAAAAAGCTTGTCCTTTTGGCAGCAGCAGCTCCCCGCTTTACACAGGCGCCGGACTTCCCTTATGGAATGACACAGGATGCTGTAGATCAAATGATTGAGCAAATTCAAACAGATCGCGCTCAATTCAGCGAAGATTTCAGCCGGAAACTGCTTTATAGCCCCCATAGCGAAGCGATCAAAGACTGGTTCTGCGATCTTTCCCTTTCGGCCTCCAGCATCGGAACGATCGCCACGGGCTACGCCCTCAGGGATGAGGACGGCTGTGCCGACTTGTACAGTGTGCATGTTCCAACGGGAATCTTTCACGGTAAACAAGACCAAATTGTGCCGTTTGAACTGGGGGAACTGCAAAACCAGCGGATCGCCGGCTCTCAGCTCTTCGCCTTCGAAAACAGTGGTCATGGCATCTTCTACGATGAATTGGAACGTTTTAATCAATGTTTCCTTCAATTCCTAAAAAGTTAAGCGAAATATCAAAACCGGCCGCAGTATTTTAGTGCTTTTTTACAACACGAATCTACACTGCATTGCCAGGCATGTTAGCTTATATATTATTAACAAACAAAACGATCGGTTTCTCAACAAGGGCAAGACGACTAAACGTTTTCTTGCCCTTTCCTTTCGGAAATATGGATGGGTACGCCATTGACCTCTACCCCTTCCTCCGCACGGATGAGGATGTATTTCTTTCCATCGATTACGCGGGTTTCCAATAGGTCGCTCCGCTCTGGATTTACGCGGATGGTCACATCCGGGGTACACACTTCAAACTGCCTACTATTGACGATATTGCGCGGCCGGATGGCCATATCCGAACCGAACTCTGTATCATATTTTTCGGAAAAGGCAACCGTTCTCTCCTGCGGAACCCCACAGGATTCCAAAACCTGTTCGACGGTTCCCTTGGAAATGACTAAGGGTTCCACTTCCTTATTTGCCTTATGTTCTTCAATCATCCCGCTCAACTGGTCGTGCACAGACTGTATTACATCATAGCTGCAATCATCTGCCAGTGTCTCTCCCAATATCGATTCAAAGGTTTCTTTTTGCGCAGCAGCTGACATCGGAATGTCACAACGGAACACAGCGTCCACGAATTCCGGATGGATTTCTGCAATATCGCGTGAATAATACAATACACTGTAGATATTGGTACTGCGATCCTCAAAAGCAGGAAACAGGAATCCCAGCTCTGGCGCAGCAACAATCCAATCCTCCCTGCGGTTGTGGAAGGCGTTTTCATTGATATAGTAACTCAAGGCTGGTTTGGTCAGTTTGACCGGGCAAATACTACATAAGAAGTACGAGTATACCTCTGAAGAGGCATCCCCCTGCTGTTCTCCATCCTTAGAACGGTAGGGGACATCGTATGTATCGTGGGCCAATAGGATGACGTAATGCCCTTCGATGGAAAGCGACTGGACAATCCGCTGAAAAAGCTCCTGGATAGCCTCGTCGTTTTCAAGGGCAGAGTTTCGGAGCTCCATCAGCAAACGGTGTTCTTCACTGTCCACCACCTGTTGTGTGGCGAAATCAATGTCGATCAAATTCTTTCCTAGGGTTCCGGACAATGTGCGCTTGAGAATGGTCAACAGTTTTTCAGCTTCCTCCTGCGGGGTCAAAGCCAACGACTGGCGAAATTCCGATACAATCTCATGTTTATCATTTACATAACAGCCTCGGACACAAGTGATATTGCTTTTATCTGGTCGAAAACGCCGGCGAATTTCAGCGACTTCTTTTTCGTTCATGGCAATCTCCTCTCTATTAGTAGTCTATCTGTTGTACCAAACTTTGGGTTCTATTATACCATACGGAGAGGTTTATTGAAAATGTTTCGCCCGATCTCTCCTCTTTCTTCTCTTTAGTAGCACAATCATACGTACTCTGCAAAAAGCACTTTTCATAAAACGACCATACACGCTTTTTCGCTCGCCATTTCGCCCCGTTTCTCAATCGGCTCCACGTCATTTTCTCTTTATATCCATCATGCTAATATGGTCAAATACAAATTTTAACGTGGCCTTAATATGCCCGCGATTTTCTTAATCTCATGTTATTTTGATCCGTGTTATACTCTTGGCACATGGACGCAAGCATATCATGAGGAGGCCTTTGAATGGATGGCTATGGCATATTGACGTTGGTCCCTGTTTTATTGGTTATTGTATTTGCATTAAAGACGAAACGAACTCTGGAATCCCTGATTCTCGGCACCCTATGTACATACATCATTACCGACGGTTGGGGGTTCGCTCAAGGTTGGATGGATGCTTTTTTCCGCGTTGCAACCGATTATAGCCACGAATGGGTATTCATGGTTTGTGGGCTGTTTGGATCGCTGATCGCTTTGGTAGGCGCTTCTCGTGGCACACTCGGATTTTCCCGTCTATTGGAAAGGCTCTGCAAAGGTCCCCGCTCCAGTATGCTGCTGACCTGGGTTATGGGGATTCTCATTTTTGTTGACGACTATTTGAACATTATGACATTAAGCACCTGCATGCGGCAAATCTCCGATCGCAAAAAGGTTCCGCGTGAAGCATTGTCCTATATCATCGACTCTACCGGCGCCCCTGTATGCGCATTGCTTCCTTTCTCCACATGGGCGATCTTTTTCTCCGCTCTATTCTTCTCTGAACCCGGTGTAGCAGAACTGGGCTATGGCAACGCCCTGCAAACCTTCTACCACATTATTCCCTTTATCTTCTACGCGATTGCTGCCGTTCTCATTGTCCCGCTCTTTATCAGTGGAATCATCCCCAAAATAGGGCGGATGCGTAAGGCGTATGACCGCGTAAAAGCAACCGGACAAGTGTATTCATCGGAGAGCGAATCTCTGAATTTTGAGGATGACGAAGGGGCTGAGGGAACCGAGGGCAGTTTGCTGGACTTTGTACTGCCGATCGGTGTGCTGATTTTTCTTGCCATCTTCACCGGGGAATTATTTCTCGCTGTAACCGCAGCTATCGGCGTTTGCTTTATATTGTACCTTCCCCGCCGCCGTATGACTTTTTCCGGCTTCTGCGATTTGGCCATGCATGGATTTTGTAATATGATTCCTACCGTTGCAATTATTTTCTTCGCTTTTGTGATGCAGGAGGCCATGTCTGACATCGGCATCGCAGAATACGTCATTCACGCCATCAGCCCCTATATGACTGCTTCGATTTTACCGGCAGTGGTGTTTGTCGCTGTGGCCATCCTCAATTTCAGCACGGGCAGCGTGTGGGGAGTGCCTGCGATTATTGTCCCAATTATTATGCCTCTGGCCAACATGCTGGGAGCTAATCTCGTATTGGTCATGGCAGCGGTCGTCTCCGGCGCAACATTGGGGAGTCATGCTTGTTTCTATTCGGATGCCACCGTATTGACTTCCAGCTGCTGCAAAATGCAGAATATGGACCACGCCTTTTCACAAATGCCTTACGCCGCCATGGCCGCCGGTGTCAGTTTCTTTGGCTATCTGGCCTGTGGATTTCTGATGTAAAAGGAGAGGATTCTATGCCGTTCCACATCGTATACGGAGATATTACACAAATGCAGGTGGATGCGATCGTCAACGCCGCCAGCGTATCTTTGAAAAAGCGGCCGGGCATCTGTGCAGCCATTTTCCATGCGGCGGGAGAACACCTGTTACAAAAAGCCTGCCGCGACGTGGGATATTGTCCGCCGGGGAAAGCAGTGATTACGCCAGGGTTTCATCTGCCTGCTCGTTTTATCATCCATACGGCTAGTCCGGGCTGGTTCGGTTCCATTCACAATGCACGTCGAATTCTAAAGCTTTGTTATTTCCATTCTATGGGATTAGCAGCGGCCTATCGCTGTAAAAGTTTAGCTTTTCCTTTGATTTTCTCCGGCGATTACGCCATTCCAAGACAGGAAGCTTTAAAGACCGCTGTAGCCAGTATTCAGCTTTTTTTGCAGCAGCACCCTTCCATGGAAATCTATCTGGTGTTGTACCGACGCAGCATTTATGAGTACGCCATTCGGACGTATGGCTGTGGAGAACCATAAGTATCTAAAAAACCGTTCTTTCAAGAGAAAAAGAGAGCCCATTCTCCGATAGGTTGAGAATGGGCTCTCTTTTTATTTTATATCAAAAAGTCACCTCCGCAATCCGTATAAAGCGGAAGGGATTCAAGCAGAAATGTAGCCTTTAATTTGGAAAGAACGAACGCTTTAGATGCCCGTTATCTCCTCTAAAACACTATCAGACAGTTCACTATATAAAGTTTGTAATCTTTTAAGCAGAGTAGAAAAAATAGGTTGCTTATGTTTGGAATCGCAATTTACTAATTCTATTGCCGCAAGGAGATCTTTTGTTAATTGCCTAATGAGATAGGAACCATCTTGATAAAATCGAGAACTAACAAGTCGATTATGAATAAGTGCATTATATAGCAATATGGAAATTGATGCTGTAGTAATTGCCGCTTGGAAAGAGGGATTCAATTCGTCATAAGGATCATAGGTAGAAAAATAATTTGTTGCACTCAGTACATCAACATGAATATATTGGCAGGAATTACTATAATACAAATCATACAAAACTTGGTCCTCGAAATTTTTAAATGACTTTTTTAATTCAGCTATAACAACATGAATATTATATATATCGCCTGTCTCAATATGGAAAACCTTATTATGGTCTATCGTTTTATCTTTTTTTGTTACAAACTGAAAATGCTCCTTATCAACCTTTGGAAGCAATTTCATCTTAAAAAAGCTTGGATCGCAGTTAATTTTATTTAGGTACATATAGTTTTCAAAAAGGCTTCTACCCAGAGAGTGTATACATTCTGGGATCTGCTCATTGATTAGCAACGCGATACCCTTCATTGTCTTAATGGTCTTTATAGCAGAAAATAAAAGGTAGTCTGCCTCACTTTGCATTTCATAATTATAAATGCCATTGGGTTCGGTGCTATGACGATGAATAAAATCATTTAAAGATCCTATCAGCCTCTCCTGCACTTTATCAAAAGTAGAACTCAAAAGCTCATTACCATATGCCGTAAGTTGTATGGTGTTAATTGTATCAGCAAGCGGTTCATTAATAGCTTTACAATATTCATCCCGATAGTTCATATAATCTTTTTTGTCTTTCTCAGATATGAACTGATCGTTGACACTACATGCAAGTAATCCATCTGTTTTATAATAAGCGTAAATGTCTTCAGGAGGAATCCCGGACAATTGCAATGCTTCCATAACTTTAAAAAGCAATTCGTCCTGATAAATAGGAGTAAAGGAAAAAACATAATCCTCTTTATCTGGCTTTCTTCCGTAATATTGCTCAAACAGATGATCGGCTGCCTTCAGCTCCTCTTCGGTTTCAAGAGACATGGGCAGCTGTTTGACCAATGCGCCGCTCTCATCGAATCCCCATCTAATCGACTTTAACTTGCAGCATATATTATATGTTTTTTGACTTCCACATGGACATGGCTTAACATCGTCATATTCGATAAACGTCTTCATAGATTCTCCTTTCGCTAGATTAAATAGTGTTGTTGTATTGTAACATAGAAAACCCGACATGTTTTGCATGTCGGGTTCTCGTTTGAGAGATGTGGAGGACTAGATGCCACCTTTATTTCATAGCGAAGCTATTTCATTTGTCCGAAGGGCAAATTTTATTAAAAAAGCGACTTGTCGAAACAAGTCGCTTTTTCTGGTGGAGGAGGATGGATTCGGACCATCGAAGCTGAAAAGCAACAGATTTACAGTCTGCCCCCTTTGGCCACTCGGGAACTCCTCCATATGTGCCGCTTCTTTTGGAAGCAAGCTTGTTTCTGGTTCTGACAGGGAATTCTTCCCAAAATAAACTCCGCGTCAGCAGAAAGCAGGAATCCTGCTGGAGCTGGTGAACGGACTTGAACCCCTGACCTGCTGATTACAAATCAGCTGCTCTACCAACTGAGCTACACCAGCATTTGTATCACTCAAGAGTGCTTGATTAATATACCATACACTTTACGGGTTTGTCAAGCCCGAAAAGAAAAGATTTTTGAAAAATTTGGTTTAATTTTCATCGATAAACAGATATGGGCGCAAAGCCTCCACGGAATCCGCAAAGTGTGCTGCTCCTGCAGCTGCAAGTTCCTCCTTGGTTCCATAGCCATATGACGCGGCTAAAAAATCCACTCCGGCCTCCACTGCTCCATTTGCATCAAAATGTGTATCTCCAATCATGACAACTTCCTGCTTTTGCGCACCTCCACAATCCCGGATTGCCTGTTCAATCATTTCCGGCTTGCTGGAATGGAATCCATCCGGCCCTGCTGCTACCAATGCATCAAAATATTCGAGAATCCCAAAATGCTGTACAATCCGCTCCAAAGCGGGCTTGGGTTTGGAAGAAGCGGTAGACAGCTTGGCCCCCGAAGCTTTTAAATCCTTCAAAAGCTCTTGAATTCCAGGATACAAACGATTTTCTATCCAGCCGATACGGTTATACCGTTCCCGATAAATCGCTACCGCCTTTTCGGCCAGCTCCTTGTCCATTCCACAGAAATTTTGAAGACTTTGTCCCATGGGTGGACCGATAAACTTGCGCATAATTTCCGGCGGAGGAACGGGAAAACCCACGGCCTGAATCGCATGCTTAGCACTATTGAGAATGCCTTCTCCGGATTCGCACAGAGTTCCATCCAAATCGAAGAGAACAATTTTATATCTGCTTATCATCGCCTAGCCCTCCACTGTTTCCATATCCTGTGGTACCGATATTTCTTGACAATCGTCTGAATCGCATCCGGCAAGACACATGCCCCTAGTATGTCCATTTACGCAAAAAAACCGTTCTTTTACCCGGTACTTTATATAAAAAGAATTGATAAAAAATATTGCATCATAGTCAAAATAAATGACCATATATAGAGGTATGATTAAAATTTTTTAATATAAGATTTTCTAAGAAGAACATCCATTTTCAAGACAACTTCCAAGTATAATATTCGATGTTCCCAGCTCTTTCGCTTTTTGCACGCCATTTTTATTTTTTACATACTTTAATCCATTGTGCCAAATGTTGTCAAGTGAAACCAACAAAATATCAAGAAAATACTTGACTTTATCACTATGACAAGGTGTATGCTCATTTCAGAACCGGTTCTTAATTTCTACAAAAAGGAGCATGGCTATATGTTATCCATTGGCGAATTTTCAAAGCTGGCGCATATTTCCACCCGTATGCTGCGCCACTATGACCGCATTGGTTTACTACATCCTTCACATGTTGGAAATGAAAATGGTTACCGGTACTATGAGCAAACACAACTGGATACATTGGCAAAAATTGAGACATTAAAAGGATTTGGGTTTACGCTTGCGGAGATCGCTGCTCTGCTTCCCCTTCCACAGGAAGTCCTCGCCCTACACATACGGGCACAAATAACGCATACTAGCCAGGCGATGGAAAAGATGCGCAAGTCCATTCGCCTTATGGAACAAGCCATTGCTCAAATGGAGGGAATCGAACCCATGAATGAGCCCTATTCCGTTCGGATCATGCATTGTCCGGAACAAAATGTCATTTCTATTCGCAAAACCATTCCACCCGAACAGATACACGCACTCTTTGCCGAACTTCACGCCGAGATGAACCGTCGTGGCCTTCAGCGCACGGGGCCAACACAACTGCGCTTTTTGGGGGAGGAATTTTCCTATGAGGCGATGGAGGTAGAAGCACAGGCCGTTGTATCCGCCCACGGACCCAATATTACCACCATTCCCGCATGTCTCTGCGCGGCTGTCGTGCACACCGGCCCCTATGAGACCATCCGATCCGCTTATGACGCTCTAGGAACGTGGCTAGCAAAGCATCTGGAATATCAAGTCTGTGGTCCTGTTATCGAACGGTTTCTCTGTGATGAGGAAATGGTGCAAAATCCCGAAGAGCAGAAAACCGCGGTTCTTTTTCCAGTCACACCCTTGCAAGGAACTGGAAAAGGCGATATGATGAAACAGCAAGGATAAAAACACAGTGCGGTTGGTAGTCCGTGCGCTGGAATTTCCAGTCAGTAACCCTCCCTCCCATGGGTCGTCCGTTCTTTGCAGGATTCAACAATGGGAGGAATTCAAATGGACACAACAGCAGCCACATTCACCATCTATTTTGAGGGACCATTCTGGGTGGGCATCTATGAGCGCACGCAAAATGGCAGCCTGGAAGTATGTCGCGTCGTCTTTGGTGCAGAACCAAAGGATTATGAGGTATACGACTTTCTTCTCAAATACTGGGGATGCATGCAGTTTAGTCCGCCCGTGGCAGCAGGACAAGCCCCAGCAGAGATTCGGAACCCCAAGCGGGCACGGCGTACGGCAAAACAATCGATGACCCACAAGGGAACCGGCACGAAAGCACAGCAGGCCTTGCAGATGCAGCGGGAATTGGGCAAACAGGAGCGGAAAGAAAATCGGAAAAAGAAATCCGAAGAGGAAAAGGCTCGACGGTTTGCCCTGCGTCAACAACGTAAGAAGGAAAAGCACAGGGGCAGGTAAGGGGCTTACCTGCCCCTGTGTTCTTTTTGTGCGCCGTCTCTATGCTGGTCCTTTCGCAAAATCCGCCCTCCAGAATGGGGGGCGGATTGAAATTCTTGTGGTGGGGTGTTCGTAAGCTGCTTTCGACGTGCCACTCTCCATGCGAAGGGTGTGGATTGAAATCTACATATTTAAAGTTATTATATCCCAACAAGTTAGTCACCCTCCATACGGAGGGTATGGATTGAAATTCTTGAGACGCCTCGTTGTTGGCCTCATAGAGGTAATAGCCACCCCCATACAGAGGACGTGGATTGAAATCACCAGATCATGGCCAGATTTTGTCAGGGGCTCAATCCCCCTCCATGCGGAAGGTGCGGGTTGGAATGTGCCCATTATCATCATGCCCATTCATTCGATATGCCGCCCTCCGCCGAAAAGATATGGGTTGAAATATGCGTCCGAATTTGTTAGACGGAACAAATCCTGAATCAGTTTCTCCTTCGAAACAGGATTCCAGCAAACGGCTTACATTGACCTGGGGGCCCCGAAGATCCGGATATCAGGCGTTTTGCTGCACCTTATTCTGTTTCCTTCGGTCGCCGCATCGCGCGAAGGCGTTCTTTGTCCGCCGCTGGCACGCGGAAAGATTCTGTCATTTTCTGAATCGCCTTGTTGAATGTAAAGGCATCCAAACGGCTTTCTTTCAGATACCCCATGGTTTGCTGCGGGTCATGCGCATAACATTCCGCGAGTGCCCAGGCAACTGCCATCTGCGCATAGTACCCCGGGTGCTGAATACGATCCAAAATATCCAAGACTCGGTCAAAATATGCCTCTTGGATAAAATGATCCAAAAGCATCACCACGCCAAAACGCACCTCAAATTCCCGCTCCGAGGAAAAATAGGGTTGCAAAAAATCCCACGCCTGTTCGGGAACCTTCCGGACAAATTTTAACGTATTGCAAAAACTATCGCAAGTGGACCAGTCGTTGATTTCCGGCACAAAATGCGCCACATGGACGAACAATTCCCCGGCATCTGCCTTTGCATAACCGATCACCATCCCTCGTAGGAGAGTCTCTTCAAAGGATTCATCCATCTGTAGGGAAAGAAATGCGCGCCAGTCACTGCGTGCAATCCGTTTCGCCAGGCTTCGCAATGCAGGCAAACGCACTCCTAGCATCGGTTTCCCGCCGGGAATGAGACCGGAGGCAAACGTTTGATAGTCCGGTTCGGCCATCTCCAGCAATGCCCGCTGAACCGTCTTCCTGTCCCAGTGGACAGACTCTTCAGCACATCGCATGGTTATGCTCCAATCGTAATAGGACTTTTTTGCAGTCTAAACCGCCGCCGTATCCGGTCAAGCTGCCGTCGGCGCCAATCACGCGATGGCAGGGGATAAAAATCGGAATGGGGTTGCGGTGATTTGCCATTCCAACCGCACGGCATGCCTTTGCGTTCCCTACCTGAGCAGCGATCTGTCCATAGCTCCGTGTTTCCCCGTAAGGGATTTTTTCGAGTTCTGCCCAAACAGCCTTCTGAAAAGCAGTGCCTTCGGGAGCAAGAGGAAGGTCAAATGTCCTCCGTTCACCGCTCAGATACTCCCGAAGTTGTTCCGACGCTCGCCGGAGCAATTCGGTTTCACAAACCGGTACATCCTTCGGAACTTCCTCCCCAGGAAGCCCCAAGAATACGATTGCCCCTTTCTTTTCGCCGATGGAAACCCGGCCTAGTTCCGTATCGTAAAAAAACAGACAGTCCATCTTGTTTCTACTCCTTTTTCCAGTTTTGTTTGTACATCGCAAATCAGCTAACACTCTTTCGCTGATGTTGGTGACTGATTTTCAATCGATCACAGCATGAGAAGGGTGTCTTCTCTTTTATTATAGGGGTAGTTCCTCTTATTCGCAAATCCTTTTGTGATTTGTCAAAATCTTGCATCACTGCTACAAAAAACGGACGGATGTTCATATCCGTCCGTTTTTTCGATTTCGTAAGGTTTTTCCGACTATTGCATAATGGGGGTATAGGATCAAGCTGGCAGTGTACTACCGGAGTAGGGGTAGATTTCCTGTAAGACGGTTCACCTGCTTGACCGGCCCGCAAATCGCCAATCCTAAGTAACGCAGGTCCTCCTCTGGAATCGTGGCAGCCTTGTCCATCCATTCAGAGTAGGTACGGCAACCCTGTGCTACATCGGAAAAATCCACCATAATGACATCCGCGTATTCTGAGCAATTGAACTTCTCTCGCAGTTTTCGCAACGATTCCGGGTTTCCCTGCAATACGGGTACAGGCTTTTCAATGATTCCACGGTGTTGTGTTCCAGAGGCGTCCTTCACATCTTTTCCCACCTGTTCTGGAAGTTCCTTTCCCACGGTGATCCCAAGAATGCCTGCTGTATTGGCGATCACCCCAACTGGTAGCTCTTTATCAATCACCATGACGCATTTCCATTCATCTGCCTGCATGTTTTTCGCCCCCTTTCCCCGATATTCCGATAGAAACAAGCCTGCCAACGTCAATCCCATCCCTATCAAAGCCATCCAGGTGACCGGCTCCTTCAGAACAAGAGCAGAGGTCACCACTGTAACCACCGGAACCAAATAAATATATACGCTTGTCTTAACCGCACCGAGCACTTTGACAGCCACATTCCATGTGACAAAGCAGAGAGCAGACGCCCCCAAACCCAGGTAAAGTAAATTCAGTGTATGGACCGGTTGGAGCAATTGTTCCCACTCCGGATGGAAGTCCAAAAAGAATAGGGCTGGAATCATAAATAATAAGCCGTAAAAGAATACGCGGCGGGTAGTCTGGATCGTGGGATAATGAAATTGGCTGATCTTTCTCGTCAGTACGGAATAAAGCGCCCATACCACAGCCGCTAAGACGGCCAAAAGATCCCCGGTAGGATTGAGCTTCAACACAGTACTTCCATTAAACGTAATCAAACAAATTCCTGCGATTGCCGCAAAAAATCCGATGAAAAATGGCGCTTGTAATGGTTCTCCGTCCAAAAACCAATGGGCAAATAGAGCGGTAAAAAACGGCGCCACGGAAATAATAATGCCAACGTTGGAGGCCAAGGTATAGGTAAGCGCTATGTTTTCCAACAAAAAATATAGTGTTACTCCACAGATGCCCGCGCCTATAAAATATTTTTCTTGTTTGCGGTCCGTCACTTTGAGGCGGTGCGGGCAAGCGATACAGAGAGCAATTGTCCCCAGTAGGAACCGGAATACCAATATTTCCACCGGACTGAATGCACGCAAAAGTACCTTTGTAGAAATAAAGGTGGTTCCCCATATCAAGATCGTCAATACGGAAAGCAGATGCCCCGCCGCTATTTTAGTTTCCTTCATCTTTGATGCTCCCTTTTAAAAAGATATTGCCGTATTGGCGAGGAGTCAAACCAATCAGGGTTTTAAAAAAATTGGTAAAATGACTCTGATCGGAGAATCCTGTCCGAAAAGCCGCTTCCGCCGGAGACGTTCCCTCTTCCAACAGTTTTTTAGCCTTTCCGATGCGAACGGTTTCCAGGTAGCGATACGGGGAAATCCCTTTCTGTCTTGTAAAAGTGCGCAACAAATGATATTTGCTTCGGTTGGCAATCGCGGCCAATTCATTGAGTGCGATCGTTTCCGCATAGTGCTCCTCCAAATAGGCGCAAACTGCCTCAATCGCTCCGTCAAATGCCTGTTCTTCCGGCGATATGGAGGGTTCTGCATATGTGTGGATCAGCTGCTCCATCAGGAAGAAGAACAATTCCTCTTTTCGAAAACTCGCATCCCCCTGAGCAATCCGGTCGTGTAGCTCACATAAAACCGCTGTGTGTTCACTTTGCAACAATACATTCGGTTGGAAATAGGGCAGATACTCTCGTCCTGTAATTTCCCCCGCCATTTGGCTCATCACTTCTGGTCGGATATTCAGACAGCGCCAATCCAAAGGTACCTCCGACACCTGCGTGCAGGCGTGCGTGTCTCGTGGATTGAATACCAGAAGGTCACCCGCCTGAACAAGATATTCACGGTTGTTGCACCGTAGCTGCCGGAGGCCGCTTTCCAAGAATCCAATCACGTACTCCTCATGGAAATGGTTGGGAAAATCTTGGACAATTCCCTGCAAAAAGTATGCCTCAATATGTAATTGGGTGTCAAAACAAATCGTTCGATTTTCAATAGACAATGATGTTCCCTTCTCTCCCCTGTCTCTGCACATCAGTTTACCATGAATGCTTGTGGTTTGTCTTGTAGGATATTGCTCTTTTTGGATGGAATCAATAGGAAAACCCGCTGCCGAAAGAACTTCTCTCAGCAGCGGGTTTGTATCGACTATTGAGCCCGATAGATAATGGACAACTGCCCATGCTCATCGGTGCGAACTTCTGCCCGTACACCGTAGACCTCGGCAATCATCTGCTCTGTAAGAACCTCACGGGGCCTTCCATAGCCATAGATTGCGCCATCCTTGACAACATAAAGGATATCGCTGTACATTGCAGCTAAGTTCAAATCGTGAAAGGCAGACAAGACCGTCTTATGCATCGACTTGACGATGTTTAATAGCTGAAGCTGATATTTAATGTCCAGATGATTGGTCGGCTCATCCAAAATTAACGCTTCTGTATCCTGTGCCAGAGCACGAGCCAAAATAACACGCTGTTGTTCTCCTCCAGAAAGGCTGGAAAAAGAACGGTTTTCAAACCTCTCCATACCTACTTGCCGTAGTGCATCCCGCATCATTGCGTAATCTTCCGCCGTATCGCGATCCATCGTACGTTTATGAGGGGAACGCCCCATCAGCACGATATCCTTTACAAGAAAATCAAAATCATAGGCATTGTGCTGCGCAACCACTCCTAGGCGGCGTGCGGTTTCCTTATAACCCATGTGCGTAATTTCTTTTCCATCCAGTAAAATGCATCCCATCTTAGGCTGTAATACCCGGTAAACACATTTTAAAAAAGTGCTCTTGCCGCTACCATTTGGGCCAATGAGCCCCACAAAACAGCCGTCCTCTGCATGTAGGGATACATCCTTTAAAATCTGTGTGCTGCCCCAAGAAAAGGAAAGGTTCTCTGCGTCAATCCTCATGCTGCCTTCCCTCCGAACGAATACGTCTTTTTGATTAACAGTAGGACAAACGCCGGAGCGCCCACAATGGAAATCAAGATTCCGATCGGTAATTCTGCATTCGGAATGATCGTGCGGGCCACCACGTCCGCCCACACCAAGAAAATTCCACCTGCCAGTGCAGAGAGTGGCAAGAGTTTTCGGTGATCCACCCCGAACAACACGCGAATTACATGTGGAATAATGAGCCCGACAAAACCGATCACGCCGGAAGCATATACAACAAACCCAACAACCAGCGACGCGGCCACAAGATAAACCTGCCTGTATCGGTGCAAATTTGTCCCCAACGTAATCGCTGTATCGTCTCCCAACAACATAAGATTTAGCGTCCGGCTTTGTGTCAGGAAAAAAGCCAAGGCCAACAGCACCACCAAGAAGATCACACCATTGCTCTCCCATTCGGCGCCCGCTAAGCTCCCCATCAACCAAAAGGTCACCGTCATAAAGCGTCCGGGATCATCCGCTACATAGACAATAAAGTTTGAAACGGCAGAACAAACGGAACTGAGTGCGACACCGGCTAACACCAGTTTGACCGAGGTGGCACGCCCTCCCAGGTGTGAAATCCAAATGACCGCAAAAGAAACCCCCAATGCCCCCAAAAAAGCACATGCCCCCACACTGTTGGAACCAAACGCCCCGATTCCCAGGAGAATGGCTGCTGTCGCACCAAGGGATGCTCCCGAAGAAATTCCTAGAATATATGGATCTGCCAATGGATTCTGCACCACCGCCTGCATGACAACGCCAACCGTCGCCAGTCCCATGCCCACAGCGACTCCCAACACAATGCGCGGCAGACGAATGAACCAGACGATGTCATGGACAGCACCCTGGGCCAGTACGGCAGGATCACCAATATGAAACCATTCAAACAGGATGATGTCGTACACCTCCTGAACCGTCAGATCGGCCGAACCTACCGTCACGGCAAAAAGTACAGAAAGCACCAGTACTGCCAATAGAACGACGATGGCGCAAACATATGCCGGGATTCCACGGAACACGCCGGTGGCAAGCCGAGAAGCTTCACCCGCAACCGATTGTGGTTTTCCATGCGAAGATATAACTTCCGTTGCCTCTGAATCCTTACGCCGCATGTTCATTCCCATTATTCATCGATCCCATAGAGGCACTTGAGGAACAACTTTACGGTGTCCTTCGTACGGACTCCCGGCGCATAGGCGAGGCTGTATTCCACCGGATAGATGCGTCCGTTCTTTACTGCATCTACGCTGGCCAAGGCAGGATTCTCCGTATAAAGGGCAATCGCTTCCTCATCAGAAACAGAACCAACATGTACCGCAAAGATGGCCTCTGGGTTAGCCTCTACGATCTCTTCATCGGTCCAGCCTGCCTGACCAAGCGGCTCCGCCCCCATCTGTGCCGCAATATCGCCGGCCGCAGTCTTTGCATGGTAGATGTCATACTCGCCTTCCCATTTTTCAGCAATCAAGATTCTCTGTGGTTCCCCGCCTTCTGCAGCCTGCTTGCCCTGATCGACAAATTTTTCGATATCTGCAATGATCTCTTCCGCCTTGTCCTGCCGGTTATAGATCTTTGCCAAATTGCGAATATCCTGATACTCATTTTCCAGGGATTCATCGCCGCGCAACACACTGTTGATGGTCGTATAGGTGCCAATTCCACGGTCATGCCAGAAATCCACATCTCCCATACGGTCCTCCATATTGAACAGGGAATACCAGCCAATCACCATATCCGGCTCCAAGCTTAAAGCATACTCTTTGACAAAATATCCGACGTCTTGATGATTTTTCAGAAGGTCCAACTTGGCAAACTCCTCTGCGTATTCGGGCATGACACTGCTACAATCGGCCACCATCTCAATCTTATCGCCTAAGCCAAGCGCCAAAAGAATTTCTACATTGTTCCGTCCATAAACCAGCGTTTTTTCTGGACATTTTTCAAACGTATAAGGGACCAATTCCCTTGCATTATTATAAACTTCAACCGTCACCGGATAGTAATCGGTATCCTCCGGGGAAGCTTCCTGTGAAGAAGCTTCCGAAGAAACTGTCTGGCCCACATCCGATGACGTATTTTCCGACTCGGAGGATACCTGCGAGGCATTTCTACAGGCCGCCAAGCTCAGTAGCATCGAAATCGCCAATAGGGCTGCGAGAATTCTTGTTTTCATCATTCTTCCACTCCTTTTCGATCTGTAAAGCATGCTTTTGCGACAAAAGACAACAAAAACGCCCGCAACAATTGTTGCGGGCGGGGCTTCCAGATCGTCAAAAGGGCGCACGTCCCCCTTGGACGTTTTCTGGCAACCGGCTCCGTCGTCCGCAGAATGGTTACCGAGTTCATGGCAGGTCTTCTGACTCATGCATCATCGCCATATTCCGCCTTCTCAACAGAAAATTCTGTCAATGGCATTGGGAACTGGCTCCGCAAACACAGCAACGGGATTGTACAAGATTCGCACTTGTTTCCCTTTTCATCAAACCACTCTATGGTTTGAACCATAAACCCTATTCGATTCTTTTGTCGTTTTAAAGTATAGAACATCCTTTAAAGAATGTCAATCGACCGCTGCCTATTCCACCACCCCTGCTAATGCCTCTCTCCCCTTTCAAACTATATCCCACAAAAACGAAGCCCCTGCACCGGATTACTCGGTACAGGGGCTTTTGTCTGATATGGAGGACCTGCTGTAAAGAGGATTGCCTCCTCAACTTCTGTTATGGGAATCTTTCTCCTTACAGATTTTCACGGATTCGCCAAAAGTTTTTTCACCCTCTATCACAAGAGGTTCTCCCCCTACTCTTTCGATTTCTGCCTGAGATAACGTTGTCCGGCCTATGGTTATCGTGCAATGCGGGCATTACATTCTGAAAGATCTGGTAATGTCGTATAGATACTCCTATTCCATCCCAATTCGTGCGTACTTTCGCCCGGCGATGTATAACGTCTCGTTCCCCTACAGTGTGTCCTTTGGAAATTTTCTACTGTTGGCCGCCAGGCATGTAGCGCCTGCATATCTACGTCTTTCTCTGCGCTAATGTTTTGCTGTTGACCGTCCAACTTTTGCCAAATACGGACGGATGTCTTTCCCGAGTTATACAGTATTAAGTCAACCACCCGGACTCATAACGTCTTTCTCATCTAAGGTGTTTCCTTCGGAAGTTTCCTACTATTAAAGCCGCAAAACCCCCGCTCCGGGAAACCGGAGCGGGGATTCTGCTTTTTGCGAAAGGGGCTCCCCTTCGCTCAATTTACTAAGATGTCCGCCAAGGATGGCTGGGCCATGCTCCTGTGGACGCACAGCGTCTTCCGCGCCTGCGGCGTCTCCTACGCAAACTTTCTGCTATCGGCTGCCGGGTGCTTGATCGAATATGTACACGTTTATACCTTATACAAATTGCCCGGCGTTCAGCCAATGGTTACCGTGCAATGCAGTTTCGCATTCTGGCCCGGCAGGGTAGTGTAAACGCCTGTGCTCTGGCCCGGTGTGCCAACTGCATAAACTCTGTAGTAGTAGTCATTGCCGATCTGGGACACAAACTGCGTCTTCAGAACGCTTCCGTTGCCCACTGTGAAGCTCGGCGCCAGTCCGTTTCCATTGACCACAGTCATCTTGAAGGTGTACATGCTTCCTCTGTTCAGCGTGATGGCATTTGCCGCATCGCTGCGCACGCTTGCCACTGCACTCTGGCTTGCGGAAACTACACCCGCTGCTCCATATGTGTTGCTTACATTTCTCGATGTGGAGCCGCTCTTCTTCGCTGTCGCCGTCTTTGTCTCCAGGTTCTGGATGCTTGCTTCCAGTGCTTCTACGGCACTCTTGACCTCTTCTTCGGTCGCTGCTTCATTGTTCAACACAACCTTTGCGTTGCTCAATGCCTTCTGCATCGCTGCCACGCTCTTTGCTGTGTATTTGCTGGTGTTCACTGCCTCTGCTTTTCCAATCAGGTCTTTCAAAGCGTCCTTGTTCGGGATCATACGCAGTGCTGTAATCGCATTGAGCAGTTCTTCGGCCTTCTCGTCCACTGCCTCCTGGGTTGCATTGTCATTTTCCAACAGAGTTTCTGCATCGCCCAGGATGGTTTTAAAAGTAGCCCATGTTTCATCCTGGATGTACTTCGAAGCATTCTCTACTATTTTCTTGCCTTCTGCTACCAAAGCTTCCAGATCCGTCCTATCTGCACGGAAGACCAGGTTGTCAAGCGCTTCATACAGTGCTTCTGCCGCTGCCTGAATGTCTGCTTCCAGTACTTCCTCGTCGTCCATCAGGTCCTCTGCCGCCTTGTAGGCGTCGTCCAGCGCCTGTACGCTCTCCGGCGTGAAGTTCTCTCGATTGATGCTCTCTGCAATCTCCATCGGGATTTCCAGCTGGCTCTTGTCGCCCGCTGTAAAGCTCAGATACTGCAATGCCTCGATCAGCTCAAACATCGCGTTGTTGATCTCGTCCTGGCTTGCGGTCTTCTTTTCTTCGATCGCTTTCGCTGCCTGCAACGCTTCCTTGTACTTCTTCTGTACCGACGGGACTGCCGCCTCTACCTGCGCTTTCACGTCCTCGCTCTCTGCGATTGTGATCACTTCGCGCAGATTTTCCTTATCCACGATCGTGAAGCCCAGTTCAATCGTGGTGTCTGCATTCGGCATTGCCAGGCTGTATACATACTCATTGACATCAAACGCCTCTACCGGCTCGCCATTGACTGTCACGCCTGCGATCTCTCTTCCTTCGACTCTCGGCTCAAAAGTCAGGTCGAGATTCGTGTTTGCCATTACGACGTCTTTATATGCACCGATCAGGTTTGCAATCGTCTGCTCTTCCCCATCGATCGACAGCTTCACCGTTGTCGGGTAGCTTACCGTCAGCATGTGTTCCGCTGGTTCTTCTTCAACTTCGCCAGTCACAGCAATCCAACTTAAAACCGGATCCGGATTGTTCGAATTCTGTCTCTGTACACTGATGGTGACATCGGCGTCATTTTCTACCGTAAACGGGAACAAATAGGCTTTTTCTCCGGAATTGGTAAACTGGCCGATGGTCGTTTCAATCTTCTGACCATCTTCCCCCTCATAGGAGACAACAATTTTCATCGGGCGGGATGTGCTCCACCACTCCTGGAAGCCAGCGGAAAGTTGATACTCGCCAGCCTTTAACGGCAGCTTATAATCAATATTCTTTCCGCTCTTTGCCCAGAAACCGCTCGTATATGCATCGAGACTTGTAGGATTCTTCGGCGCAATATCCTCATCCGTTCCGGTGTAGCCCCAGCTTCCTTCCATATAAGCCTGATCGTAGGCCTCTGTATTGACCAGATTCGGGGCCATTTCCTTAATTACGTCATATAGCTCGGAACCGCTAGATGCACCGCTGTCAATAAAATACAGCAAGTTGTCGGGAATGTCTACTACATTAGCGGTCACTGTCAAATCGTCCAATCCTTCCAGTGTACCGACTACATCTCTTTCTGCACCGGGAATCAGCGTGCTGAAGTCCCATGTGACGTTGACATCTTTCGTCTCCCAATGATCGTTCTCACGAATGCTGACATTTACCTTTTCGGGTAGGTTTTCAACGCCGTAGTAAACATCGTCCATTTCTGTGTTCAGCTTGATATTGTTGATGGAATCAAATACGCTCAGATCCCAATCATTGTATTCTTCGAGGCTGATATTTCCTCTGGCGTCGATCTGTACCGGCAGCCAAACGTAGCGGGAATCTGCAAGGGCTTCTGCACTAAAGTCCTGCGTTTTACCATAGCCCCAACGGTCGCCCATATAGATGAACTTGCCGTTCTCCGGGTCTACCGGAATCACATTGGTGCTCTGGGTCCAGAAGGTTTTTCCATCGGTATCTCCGATACACGGATCGCCCATATCCGTCCACTCGCCCAGGATCTCATCCGCCTTCCAATAACGGGCCGGGTTCGGGCTCCAACCGGTTGCTCCGGAGGTAATCATATAGTAGGTTCCGTCATACTTGAACAGCGCAGGCGCCTCACGCTGGCCGCCTGGGAATAGACGGACAAAGTCCACGCCATTTTTGGCGAGGCCGACTGGCTCCTGCGGAACATCGAGATCCGTGTATTCGTCGTTCAAACGGGAGATAAACATCGTGCGGTTCTCTTCGCTGGAATAGATGATGTAAGCCGTGCCGTCATCGTCAATAAACAAATTCATGTCGCGGGCAAAACCGCGGTTCTGCGGCTCCTCATACCAATCGAGTACGCCGTTGTCCTCTAAGTACTCTTCATCTGTCAGCTGGTGCAGGCGGGAACGGCGGATAAAGGTAAACGGTCCATTCGGCGTATCACTGATCGCCATACCTGCGGCAGCAGCAGCATAGCTACTATCGGATTCTTCGGTAGGTCCGTCCGCATGGAACCAGATGATATACTTCTTGGTTTCCTCATTGTAGATCATCTTCGGACGTTCAATGATGGCATTGGTCTTGTTGATACAGAGGTAGACATAGTCCTTCTCTTCCTCTGTCAGATCGCCGTACAGAGCGGTGAAATAAGGATCGGTGTCCAGCGCCTCGCGGCTCGGGACAGAACGCATCACATAGCCTTCAAAAGTCCAGTTGTACAGGTCGTCCGAAGAATAGGCGCTAATGCCGTTGCTGTGGCTTCCAGTCGTCTTATCTTCGCCGACCCACCACCATTTTTCCGTTCCATCCGGCATGGGCAGCTTCTGCACCTGGCCGCCATGCGCCTGAATCGGCTTGCCGTTGGTGTCCTTCCATACATCGCCATTGACGCCAGAGAAGGAATCATAGGTTTCAAGGGAGCGCAGGTCGGAATATACCGTATCCAAATGCTCACATGTTTCCTTTACTTTCGAAGGGCTCAGCTGATCCTGCTCCGCCAGCTCTTTGGCAGAAGCAAGGGCGGCATTCAGCGCTGTAAGATTGTCTTCTTTGTTTTCTTCGCCCACATAGAGCTCTCCCAGAGGCTCTTCTGCATAGACAACGCCTGCGGCTTGGTCAGCAGTCACTTTCTCTTCGATTTCCGCAATTTTATCCGTCAAGGTCGTCTTATCGTACGTCTGGCCGCGTTTGACCAGAATGTAACTGAGAATCGGGTCGCCATTTTGATCTGCGCGTTGTGAATTGTGAATAAACACATTCAGCTCGCCATCTTCTACGATGACCTCAGACTTGCTCTCAAAGGTGGCATTGCTTGCAGCTCCACCCGGCACGCTGGCCTGACTGGTGGTACGAACTCCTTCCAGATCAATGTCAACCTTTCTCGCGCTCCACCAACCAGGGATCTTGATTCCGACGGTCACTTCATAGCTACCATCTTCTACAGCAAAATTGTAACGGAATCCACTGGTTTCCGAGTCATAATCGATACCATCTCTGGTATACCAATAGGTATCGGTCTTGACCACACTGTCCGCATTACCGCCGCGAACCATGTCGTCATCTTGGACATACCCCCAGGTATATCCGGTTTCGGCATCCTCCCCATAGGGCTGGTCTGTCACAGACTGATACTCGCCCATGGCATCTCCAGACGCCACTTCCTTCGTTTTGGTCGCGGCGCAGTTGACGAAGTAGAGTAAGTCTCCGGGGGCTCCATCCTTCGTTGCGGCCAGTGCCGGTGCTGCCATAAATGTTTGCAACAGCAGGCACAGGCAGAGCATTAAAGAAAGCCCTCTGCGTTTGGTTTTCTTCATGGTTTACGTTTCTCCTTCCTATAATCTCTCTTCTATCCTGGCTTTTCGCCTTCTACAGACCGCTTTGTAAGCGGTTGTATCCAAAAGTTATGAGTGGAGAACCGATGCACGCGCTTGTGTCTGCGCGTTTTTCAGCGTCTCATCCATATCTGCCCCCTGCATGATGGATTGCAGGCTCTGGGCGATGATGTCCTCCATCGTATAGGTATACAAACCATAGTTCACAGGAGGCGTTTGCTCCGCCCATGTAGCAAAGTCCTCGTAAATACGCTGGCCACCAAAAAAGGCATTTGGTTCTCCGCAATGCTTTAAGTCCTTTGCTGATTTCATCGTGCTTACCAGACTGATTTCCTTCACAAGGTCGTCAATCAGCTGTTCATTGGAAGCAAATGTTTTTCCCAAAAAGTCCACTGCCAAATCCGCGCCAGGAACCTTATCAATGACATACCAGCTTCCACCGCCGATGCTCGAAGCATTGATCGACTGTGGAATATCATCCAGCCGCGGGATTGGCGCCACTGCCCATTTTCCACTCTGTTCCTCCGCCTTGACAATGTTGGACATTGCCCAACAGCCGGTGGGAACGCTGGCTACTTCTCCCTCCTGAAACGCCTTTACAAATGGGTCCCAACCGGAAACCTGTAGCGCAATGCCTGCGTTGACCATCCGTTCGTAAGTGGACAACGCCGCTTTGAGTACCTCATTTTCAGCGATGTCAACGGTTTCTCCATCTTCTTTCATATACCAAGCGCCCGCGGACTGCATCATGATTCGGATCTGTCCCAAGTCGCTGGGATCGAGCGTCAGCATATATTTTCCGGTAGCCTCTTTGACGTCTTTTCCAATTTCTATGTATTCATTCCAAGTCAGATTCTGCATGTCCTGCTCGGTATATCCCGCTTCCCGCAGATAATCCCTGCGATAAAACAAGGCGGCTGCACCACTGTCGAACGGCACTCCGTAGATCTTTCCTTCCTCCGTCATGACACGGAGTTTATACTCCATAAATCTGTCGGGATCTACAATGGAGGAAAGGTCCCGAAGCTCGCCCGGATACGATTTCAAAAAATTCTGAATACGGTAATCCTCAATCAAAACAATGTTGGGAAGCCCTTCATAATTAGACGAAGAAAATGCCGTATTGAGCTTTGTGATAATATCCGTTTGCGCCATGCTGACTACATTGACCTGAATTTCCGGGTTGATATTCGCATAATACGCCTTGGCCAAGTTGGCCGCTTTTACATTGAAGGTGTCGTCCCATGCCCATATGGTCAGAACATTGTCACTTGTTTCTACGGTTGCCTGTGTATGCGGCTGCTCTTCGGTTTGATTCGAGCAAGCGGTTAGCCCCCATAACAAACAAATACTCAACAGCAGGGCCAACACCCGAAGACTACGCACGCCCATCCCTCCTAAGTCGATTTCACCTGCATCTTACGATGCTCATTTGGGTCCGTGCAGTTTTAAGTGAATTTTTCTCTCCTGTCCACTTTATTTTACTAAAAACGCAGGCCAAAGTATTAGCAATTTCTTTCTCTCATTTTGTACTTTTTTTGGATGTTTTTTCACCGATAATGGTACTTTTTTTATAAATTGGTAGGATTTTTAGGTCAATCCATCCTTTGTATGGGAATGGTCACAGTGACCGCGGTTCCTTTCCCTGGCGCGCTGGAAATGGTAACTCCATACGGCGCCCCGTAAAGAAGTTTGATTCGGTCGTCCACGTTATTGATGCCAATTCCGGTAAAATGATCTGCTTTTCCCCCTTTGGAAAGGGTACGTCCCACTTCTTCCTTCTTCATTCCAGAACCGTTATCAATGATTTCACTCACCAGATCATTTCCCCTGCGCCGAATGCAGACAAAAATACTTCCCTCCTCAGCCCCGCTGAAAGCATGGAAAAAAGCATTTTCGACAAACGGCTGTAGGGTCAATTTCGGCATCAAACAATCCTGGCAATCTTCCGCCAGTGAAAAGCGAACCTGAATCTGTTCTCCAAACCGTAGATGTTGTAAAAAGACATAGTCTTTTAAATTATCGATCTCCTCTGCTGCGGTAATCCGTTCCTCCCGTTTGCTAATCGTCCCTCGCAACAGACGGCTAAACGAATCGATCGCCTGCACAGCGCTCTCTGAATTCCCCTGCCAGATCATCCACTTCAAGGATGCAAGCGTATTATAGATAAAATGTGGATTAATCTGCATTTGTAACGCCCGAATCTCTGCTTCCCGCTTCTCGTCCTCCATGGTCATAATCTGTTCCATATAGCTGTCGAGTCCATCCAACATATAATTAAACGCGGTTGCAAGTTCCCGCACTTCATAGTTGCCCTTTACAGGAATATGGCGGCTAAAATCGCCCTGCGTCACTTTTTTCATCTCATTGACGAGGGAATTGATCGGCCGTGTCGTCTTTCTTACCACAAAAAACATGATGGCAAATACGCACAACACGACTAAAAGGGTCATAATTTCAATGGATTTATGGCGGTCGACTGCACGCAGGATACTCTCCCGATCGATCAAACCTACGAGATGGAACTCCCAATGGGGAATTTTCTGCGCCACCACCGCCATCTGACGATCCGACTGGACCGTCTCGCCGTAGGGCAAATCCTCCTGTTCTACCTGTTGTGCGATGCTCAAAAGATCCAAATCCTTAAATCCAATGATTTCCTTTTGCGTGGAGGAAATAATGCGTCCATCGCTGTCCAATAGCATCAAACTATTGGCATCACTGCTGAAACTGCTGTAAAAATTGCGCAGAACCTCCTGCGGGATGATGACATATGCGTAACCATAGTTGGATTGCCCACCCGCATAATTTAAACCCGTACTGGCAACGATGGCGCTATCCCCCTGAGTCAGCGTAGTGAATCCATCGTCGACAAACTGATATAGGATGCGATTGGGCTGGCGTCGTGTCTCTTCTGTGACGCGGCTGTTCAAAAGCTCTTCCACCGGGATCGTCAAACCCGCATCACTGCTCAGGTAGGTACTTCCATTGACTCCTACCAATACAATGCTCATTTTTTCAAAGTAATCCGGTGGCAACGCATGTTCCAAGTTCCACACCATGCTGTATTGCGTATAAGAAGCCGTCGCGGAACTGCGGTCATCACTGGTGAGGTAACTTCGGAACGCCCAGTTGTTTTTGACCACGCTCATGATCTCTGAAATTTCGTCGTTAAACCGGCTCATGTTTTCCCGAATCTGTCCAATAATCTGGGAATTTGACTGCGTAAAGGTATCCACATAGACATCCTCAGACGCCCGAATAGAAATACTGAGCGTCAACGTAGCAACGCATACGACGCTCAGCAGCATAACGGATAATATCTTTATCAATAAACTATTGGACCGCAGTTTATCTAGGAATTTTTCCATCGTTTCCCTCCGATCGGCGAAACAGCGCCGTACTGCCGGCGGAATTCGCTCGGCGTCTTCCCGGTAAATTTCTTAAATACTTTACAGAAATAGCTATGATCGCCATAACCAACCATTCCACATACCTCGGAGACCGGAATATCTCCCTTTCGCAGAAGTTCCTCTGCCCGGCGAATCCGTGCGCGGTTCAAGTATTCGCTAAATCCTTCGCGACTGTTTGCACTGAAATACGAGGATAAATAGGAATAATTAAAGTTAAAGGTCTTTGCAACATCGTTCAAGGTCAGGGGTTCCGCACAGTGTTCCTCCACATAATCGAGAATCTCCTGGACCGAACGCCGGCCCTGTCGCGGCGTCTGCTCCTCGAAGAGCTTGACAAATTCTACTTGAATACAATGAAACGCCTCTAAAAGATCCTGGGCAAACTTCGCCTCGCTGATCTGGATAAAACAGTCTCGCTTGAGGGAACTGATTCGTTCTGCATCCATGCCATTTTCTTCCCAAGAAGAAAGAACTTGATACAACGCATCTTGAACCAAAGATTTTAACTCAAATTCGCCGGGCGCTTGCCGCTCAACCGCCCGCTGTAACCACGCTTCCAACTGTGTCAAAGCGCCTGTGATGTCAGAGCTATGCACTTGTGTATTAAACGATGCAAGGTCGAAGGGTTCCGCGGGGACTGGGGTAAACGCATCCTCGCCCTGAATAAATTCATCGCGGCAATAAAAGCGCTGCCGGGAGAGCGCAGTCAGCCGGTTGTATGTCTCTTTCAGCATCCCCAACCCCTGAAATTCATTGCTATACACATAAAAAATACGCGGTGTCTTTACCCGGAGAGAAGCAACCAGTTTTTTGGCACGCTCTGTCAAAGAGCGGTAAGGTTCTGCAGCATAGTTGACAATCATCAAAAGAAATTTCCGATCAACCGTCACCACTCGTGCTGTTACCCCGGGTAAAAATTCCTCTGCACCCGCGGCCAAGGCGCCTGCCTCACGGTTTAAGTTGGCTGCATTGCCCAATACATAGGGGACGTTCATCCCCATCAAGAAAAAGCGCGGATAGGGAAACACCTTGTGCAGCTTATCCAGGGCATCCGGCGCAGGAAACCCCGACAGGGCCTGATTGAGGATACTTTCGAAGGAATCCCCGCCTCCGCGGGTAAGCACAAAATCCGGGATCTGCCCGGCGGCCTTTCGAAGCGTTGCCAACAGCTCGTCTTGGTTTAAGGTAGGCTTCAAAATGTAATCCACAGCGCCATGTTGAAAGGTAGATTTTACATACTCAAAGTCGCTGTACCCACTCAATACGATCACGCGTGTTTCGGGATAGCGCTCCTGAATTGCCTGCGTCAAAGCGATTCCATCCATCACAGGCATCACCACGTCTGTCAATACAATATGTGGTTTCAATTCCTCAATCTGTGCCAAAGCTTCCGCACCATTGGATGCTTCCCCAACAATCTGGAACCCTTCCTGCTCCCAATGAATCAGCCCCTTGACCCCCTGACGGGTAAGATATTCGTCCTCCACAATCAGGATGCGGCAATAGGTACACATAATGTTCCCCCTCCCCACCATCCGGCGGTTTTTCTGTCCCTATTATAGCGTATTCGCGCTTTTCCAACAAGCGCCGAAGTTTCTCCACTTTTATCAAAAGATCTATACAAATCTTCCGGATGGCAACGTATCAGATGTCTTGGCGCCAATCATGTGCCTGTACGAGATCCTCTCTGTCTGGAATATTGCTTACATACCATTCCACACAATGATTTTCTGTAAACAAGTATAAATGTACCATGTTTTAACATTTTCCTATTAATTAAAATAGAAGGACTTTCCTTACAAAATCTGAGCCAATTTAAAAATCATTAGAGTTCCAATGGCCACACAGCATTTTTATACCTACGGCATGGGCCATATAAAGAATCCGTACAAATTTTGCTTTTCGTTCCACATGGAAATTCTGGATAGGCAAATGAAGAGCGCTCAAAAAGCAGAACCCCCCGGCTCTGTCTCACACATTCAGAAATAGAAGGGCAAAACACAGAAGACCCAACCTTGGGGAAATCCCCAGGGTTGGGTCTTTACTGTTTATCGGGCAAAATCCTTCCCTTTTATCTTGGCTTCCATGAGTCAATCATCACTGGACACGCAGTGTCTTCCCTCCCTACAGTATTTTCTACGGAAGCAAAGCGCAAAAATTTTTTGTTTTGATCCATAAGGGAGAGGCCCTAGGTGGTTTAGATAATCGTTCCTGTATAGTGCTCCACTAAATGTGCAACGCCTTACATGCCTATGGCGGACGTACAGTGTCTTTTCGCGCCTACGGTGTTCCCTAAGAAAACAAACTGCTAGGAATTTGCTTTCCACTCCACGGGAGAAGTCTTACAGAAGCAGGCAAAAATTTTCATGAAGAAAAAAGCACAACCTTATCACATGCAAAAAGCGGGTGAATAACACATAGAAGGACCTGATCCTGGAGATCTCCAGGATCAGGTCCTTCGTTTATTGAGAAGAAGAGAAGCCTTTTCTTTTATTTTGCCATTTCCGACTTAGCCAACCTTCCCTGTACAGTGCTTTACCGGACGTGCAATGTCTTACGCGGACCTCCGGTCCGGGCGCGCCTACGGCGGCAACCACGGAAGCAAACCGCGATTGGTTTGCTTCCGTGCTCCACGTAGGAAGTCCTCCGAAAACACTCAGCCAATCGTCACTACACTATGTTTGACTGGAGCATTGCCCGGCAGGGTGGTGTACACGCCCGTACTCTGGCCCGGCGTGCCAATCGCATAGACTCTATAGTAGTAGTCGTTGCCAATCTTCGCCACAAACTGTGTCTTTAACACATCTCCATTGCCGACGGTGAAGCTTGGCATCTGGTTCGCGCCATCGACCACCGTCATCTTAAAGCAGTATGCCTGGCCGTGTTTCAGCGCAAAGTTCACTGTCGTGTCGGAAACCACATGCGCCTGCTGGCTGGTCACGCCCTGAGTTGCAGAGACAATACCCGATTTGCCGTATGCGTTGCCCACGTTGGCAGACGTGCTGCCCTTGCTGCTTCCGCTGCTGCCCGCGCCCGGCTTCTCCTCCTTGACCAGGCCGTTTGCAGCCTCTTCCAGATTGACATATGCCTTTGTAACCGCCTGTTTGTCTGCATTCGTGTCCACCGCAACCGCCTTCGCAACGCTCAATGCTGCCTTAAAGGCTGCCACACTGCGGTCGGTATAGCCAACCAGATCCTTTTGCTCCATCTCAGCGATCAACTTGTTCAACTCGTCCTTGTTCGGAATCTTCCGCAGGGCTGTCATTGCTTTCATCAGCTCTAACGCCTTCGCATCCACATCCGCTTGGTCTGCGTTTGTGTTTAGAAGCAGCTCTTCCGCTTCTGCCAATACCTTGGTAAAGGTATTGAATGCCTCATCCTGTATGTAGCTATCCAGATCGAAGGTGTTCGCCTCGTCTACCACCCCCTGCAGTTCGCTTGCATCCGCACGGTTTTCCAACTTCTCAATCGCTGCCTGTAAGTTGCCATATGCCTCATCGACATCCACCTTCAGCGGATTCTCCTCGCCATAGACCTCCTTCGCCGCCTCGAGTGCTTCCTCGAAGCCCGCCGTTGTACTTGGCTTGAACTCGTCCAGGCGCTCCGCCAGCTGCTCTGCAATGTTGATCAACGGCAGCAGTATTTCCTGATCGCCTGCTTCGAATTTCAGCAAATGCATCGCGTCCAGCAGATCACTCCATGCCTTGTTGACCTCTTCCTGGGTAGCGCCCACATTGTCATAAACCGTCTGTGCATCTGTCCGGGCCTTCGTAAAGAATTCCTTCACCTCGGGCACCAGGCGGTCAATCACATTCTGTGGCACGGCGTTGGCCTGCTCCAGAACCACTTCCAGGATGCTCTTGTTAACTTTGGCAAATATAAAACGCAGGCTCGTACTCTCGTTTGGCATTGTAAAGGTATATGTGCAACCATCCGCTCCAAACTCGATGTCCTCGCCGTTGAGCTGTGCGCTTGAAAATACACCTTCGGTCGGGGTAAAGGTGAAGGTCAGCTCTTCGCCCGGCTGCACTTTTGCGCCGTAGATCGCGTCCGTGGATCAGGATCTCTTCCGCATTACCCTCGATTCTCATCGATGCGTTACCGCTCCACTGCACCGTCAGAAGCTGGGATTCCACCTCTTCGCCCGCGTCGAGATAAATTTCAAGCGCTTGGAGCGCCGCCTGAATGCGCTCTAAAGAACCGCCGTCCACACGCAATTCCGTCTGCAAAGCGGTTACCTTTTCCTGCAAACCTTGATACCATGCTTCCGAACAATCCTCTGGAGAAATTGCCTGCGCACGCTGCAAAGCACTCAAGTCGATGGACGTATCCAGCGCAATCAAACGACCCTCGCTCCCCACTGCATTGTAATAATGGTAGACAACCCCATTCTTTTTCACAACACAGGGCTTATGGGCATAGGTAGAGCTGTAGGTATTGTTGCGCTCCGTCAACGGAATATACGATTTTTCCCAATGAACCATGTCCTTTGAAACAGCGAACGAGTCGATAATACCGCCGGGAGAGCTGGTAAAGTAGAACATCACCCAGTAATCCCCAATTTTTACAACATCCGCGTCGGCATTGTGGCTGTCTCCCCAAATCGCGCCGCTGGGAGAAATATCCTGATTCAGCACGGGATTGGTTGCCTCACGTTCCCAGTGAAGCAAATCTTGGGAATACGCTTGGCACATAACCTCAGGACCGCCCGCTGCGTTGTAAAATCCCACATAGCGGCTGTTTTCTGCGTCCCAAATGGCTTGTAACTTCCAAATAATTCCCTTTTCATAAGGATAAGCGCCGTCATTCGCATCCAGCACTGGATCTGGAGCGCGTTCCCACTGGGAGAGCGACCCATCCGGCTGGAAAATGCTGTCTGCAAACGCCACGCCAGCGCGTTTGATGCCCGCCTCATAACCAGGGGTATCCGATGCCAAATAGGTCATCGCCAGCCGGCCATCCTCTGTCACATGTGGAGTGGGAAGTTCGCCCCATTCGTGGTCGCGGACGATATAACCCGCTGCATTGTATTCGTCCCAAGCGCCGGGTTCACCATTCTCCAAAATCTTCCCGACTTTCTCCCAATGAAGCATGTCCATACTGCGGGCCAGGCCCGTGCGGTATCCGGTCCCATCGTGCCCAACATATGTCATATAGACATAAGTGTCGTCGCCCGGAATGGCAAAGACATTGGGATTGTCGATCAGGTCGCTGTCAAAAGTGTCCGTCCCGACTCCCGAATAGGAGAGCACAATTCCATATTCGTACGGCGTTTTGACTTCCTCATAGATCGATTGGAAAAGATCCTCGGACAAACGTTTTGTCAAGAAAACGGTCCTTCCTTCCGAAAAATCCTCCTGCAAAGAAACCGTCAGTTGGATGCGGCCCTCCACGGCCTCTGTCAGATCCAAGGAAAAATCCGCAGTCTGCTTATTTGCCGGGATCTCCTCCATAAAGACCTGTTCGGCACCCGCGCTGTCCACCATCTTGATGTAGACCGGTTGGCTCTGCTCTTTAGCCTCCTCCAGCATGACGGAAAGCGGCAACTGGTTGTCTCCCGGTACCATTTCCGGCACAGTTATTTCAAAACCATGCAGCATCTCTCGGACGCCCCATACACGCAGTTCGGATGCACCGACCGACTTTCCGTCCTGGGGGATCATAGTCACCCGTACATTGGCGGTACGGAACACATCGAAGTTGATCGTGAAAGGCACAATCCAGGTGTCGTTCTCATAGGTCCCCACCGTGACCTCTTGATTTGCTGCTTCCTGCCACTGGCTCCCGTCCCAATATTGAACGCTCACAGCTTTGGGGGTCGGCACGCCTCCAAAATCGTTGTATGCGAACAGTTCTACCTGGTGGACATCCTGTTCGGTTTCAAACTGCACCTCGACAAACGCTGTCTCCTGTCTGTCATAATTGGTCCAGCGGTTCCGCGGCCCTTCGTCAATCGGCGGCCCCTGTTTACTAGAAATGATCCCATCTGCTAAATCTTTAAGATTGTCGCCTGCGTTGGTGTACTCGGTAAACAGTTTTGGAAAGCCCACCCCTGTCGGATTCAGTGCCAGATTGACAAGCCCTTTCGATGCTGTCCGGTCAAGAATATGTTCGGAAAAAGCCAAGGCAGACCTTTCGTGTTCTACGGGGACGGCAGCCCATGCCGTCGTGACCCCTGAACATAAAATAGTAGCACTGAGTAAATACGCAGCCAGTTTCTTTTTCATATCGCTCCTCCTTTTACTTGGTTTTCAAAATCCGCCGCTTAAAAACGTTCCCCCTTTCCTGGACCTATCCCTCTGCTTCTGTCGAGTTCATTGTATCACTCCGGTTACTCAGTGTATTTATAAAAATTCGTGTAAATAATACAATTTTTTAACCAAAATAGCGCATATTTCTAGCGGTTTAAATACCAATATGGAACAAAAAAATCGCCGCCCAACTTGGACGGCGATAAACTTCTAAATGGTTATTCAGAATCCATACATATCCAAAAGATGCGTATAAATTCCTTTTTTGACTGGACTCCTTTTTTAAAAGGAAAGGAGTCCATCCATTCCAAAACTACTTTTGGGCCTGCTGGCGCAACTTGTAATGCATCAGCTTTCCCGTCGCAGTATGCGGTAGTTCGTTCACGATATGGTACTCGCGAGGCCATTTGTACGAAGATAACATGGGACTATGCATACAGTAGTCCTTTAACTCTGCCACGCTCAGGCTGTCATCCGACGGGACAACATAAGCCGCTACAACTTCGCCGCGCAGTTTATCCGGAATTCCAATTACCGCACTCTCAGCAACCTTAGGATGCTCGTTCAGTACAGCTTCGATCTGCGTCGGATAGATGTTCTCCCCCGCCGACACAATCATATCGTCCTTGCGCCCGGACACGGTAACAAATTCATTTTCATCCCAAGTTCCCACATCGCCGGTGTACAACCACCCCTTATAGAATTTTTGGGCAGTCATTTCCGGATTGTTAAAGTAACAGAACGCACTCTTTGCAGGCGAGGAAATAATGATCTCCCCAGCGGTCATTCCGTCGCGCGGAACCATTTCATCCGGTTCCGCATGGGTGCCGTCCTCATGCAGGGCAACAAGACGTACGTCGTCGTCCGTGCAGGAACGGCCGGCAGACCCCGCCATATCCGGCAAATCGAACGGCCGCAGGAAGGTGTTCCAGAAGGTCTCCGTCGTGCCATAACCGTTGAAAATATTGGGAGTTAAGAGCTGCAGGTATCTTTCGCACGCGGCCTTTTCAAAGGGCGCCCCCATCGTAACGATGCCGCGCAGAGCGGACAAGTCCGCATGCGCGCGCTCTTGGGCGCGGGCAAGCATCGCGATAATCGTCGGGACACCGATCAAAAAGGAGATCTTATATTTTTCCGCATATTCCAAGCATCTCTTCGGGCTGAAATCGCGCAGGATCACCACTTCGCCGCCCGCATACAGCGTGGGGCAGGGTCCTCCCGAGTGAATACCGCCGCGATGGAACCACGGGGTCATATTCATGGTTCGGTCTGTCGGACCGAGCGGGAAGTGCATCATCACATCGTGCGCTGAAAGCACCTCGTTTACATTGTTGACCGGAACCCCTTTGGGGCGGCTGGTTGTCCCCGATGTATACAACCGGGTCGTTTCATCGTAAATATGCGGATGAAAATCGACCGGGGGATCGTCTTCGGATTGGCCGGATACATAATCCTTGTAAAGGATGTGCCCCTTTGGCACCTGTGCGCCGCCCTTATAATCCACCATCACGACTGCACCCGGCTTATGCTGGCACATATTCAATGCACCGGCGGAAAGCTCGCCAAACTCTGCATCGTATAAAAACGCTTTCGGACAACTATCATCAATAACAAGCGCAATTTCACCTGCTCCCTGCCGGTAATTGACCGGGCAGGCGATGGCTCCGACCTTGTGCGCTGCAAGGTAACAAAATACGAATTCAGGGGAGTTCAGCAGCGTGAACATCACAACATCATTTTTTCCCACACCGCTTGCCCGCAGGGCGTGAGCCAAGCGGTTGGCCTCAATGTTTAGCTCCTCATAGGTCCAGCGGCGTCCAGAAAGCGGATCGGTCATCGCTGGACGGGTTTTAAAGCGCGATACATTGCGCATAAAACCATTCAAATAAGTAAACCGCGTCTCAAATGTATCGCGGAACATGGCGACGTCATACGTATAATTGTTCTGCAATAGGTTCTCGCCTCATTTCTCATATCTGGAAAGAATAATACTGGAATTTTGCCCGCCAAAACCAAGCGAATTGGACATGGCCGCATGGATCTCCACCTTGCGGGCTACATTTGGCACATAGTCGAGATCACAGTCGGGGTCAGGAACATCCAAATGTAGGGTGGGTGGCAAAATCCCCTCTTGTATTGCCTTGATACAGGCAATCGCTTCCGTCAAGCCACCCGCCCCCATCAGATGGCCCGTCGCAGATTTCGTGGAAGAAACCGGAGGAGCTGCTTCACGCCCTCCGAATACCGATTTGACCGCAAGCGTTTCAGCCTTATCGCCGAGTAAGGTCGAGGTTCCGTGGGCATTGATGTAACCGATGTCGGATGGCTGCATTCCAGCACGCTTCAGCGCGCGCTGCATGCAGACAGCCGCGCCTGCACCATCCGGGCAAGGGGCGGTAACGTGATGCGCGTCCGACGTATTCGCCCATCCCGCCAGCACCGCATGAATCATCGCGCCGCGTGCTTGCGCATGTTCCTCCGTTTCAAGCAACAGGGCCCCTCCGCCTTCACCGATGACAAACCCATCCCGGTTCTGGTCAAAGGGGCGGCACGCATGGATCGGATCATCGTTACAGCGGGAGAGCGCCTTTGCCTGCGATAGGCCGGACACCACAATCGGGCAGAGGATGCTCTCGCCGCCAACAGCCAAAATAGCGTCCGCCTCACCGGAACGCAACAGCATAGCAGCCGTCATCAGCGCGTCCCCACCCGCCGAGCAAGCGGTATTGAGCGTCATACTGGGACCACGAATCCCCTCTGCAATCGCAATCTGTGCGGCTGCAATATTCCCGATCGCCATGGGTACAAAGCGCGGTCCTACGCGGTGGCCCGCATCGAAAGACGCCTGTGTCTGCGCCACCGTGGTCACTCCAGCCATCGCCGTTCCCATCACAATGCCGACCCGGTCGGGTTCGGTCTCCACGCGCAGGCCACTGTCTCGCAACGCCTCTTGTGCAGCGACAAAAGCAAACTGCATGAATGGGTCCATTGTACGGGCAAGCGTTTTGGGCATGTAATCTGCGGGGGCAAAATCCTTGAGTTCTGCCGCGATCCGCACGGGGAGGTTGGATGCATCGAAGCGCGTGATCGGGCCAACGCCGCAACGGCCGGCGACCAGCGCATCCCAGTAGGCAGGTACACCCACTCCAACCGGTGTTACCGCCCCCATACCGGTGATTACCAATTTCTTCTCTTTCATGCCGGTTCCCCATTCTTTGAAAGTTTCCGCAGCCCGCCTCAAAGGCAGATGTCCCGCCGTTCACCAGCAGTACTGCGATCGAAGAAGCATATTGCAGCCTTCCTGCGGTTCATCCCCCCTCAACGGTATGTATGAATAAAGAAAGCACCCCGCATAGGGCGCCGCAGGCAGTAAGCTGATAAATAATACTCTTTGGTTATTATACCAGAAAAGTATAAAAAAGGAAAGGATGAATGTCGAATAGCCTCCACAAAACAAAAAACCTTCCCGGAAACCAAAAAACTACTTCACTTTTTATAGGAAAGATAAAATAAATATTTGATAAATATTTGAGAAATTTCTAAAATTCTCTTAAAAGTCCTTAAACCCTTATTTTATGCGACCTTAAGACTTTTGCGTACGGTAGATAGTATTTTAAACAGCCTTAAACTTCCTTAATCTTTCCTCATCTAAAGTAGTATGATTATACCATCAATCTTTGCATTTCTGCTTGTGCCGACTGATAACTGCGATGTGCATAATAGCCAAGTGTCATCGTGACATTTTTATGCCCCATTCCGTATCGAAGGTTGTTCGATGTTATTTCCCTGTTTGCCATGTTCGTGCAAAAGGTGTGTCTTAAAAGATTGCGGTGTGATGTTCGGCAATTCCTTTTGCATAACTTTTCTATATTTCTTCACAAGATTTCTGAATGAAGTTGTATAACAAGCGTTATATATGGGTCGTCTTGCTTATTGAGAAAATAAAATTCTATTTCCAGAGATTTTTTACTCCTTCCTTAAGAACGCGGCTCCACTCCCCGACGGTTGTGAAATCCAGCGCCACTTCATTTGTAATGATACATTGTCACACCAAAATTGCAGCATTCGGGTATCCGCTTCTATTGCTTTCTGAATGTTGAATCCCCGGCCGGCTTGACCTTCCTACAGCAGACTGGATAAATAACACCGAATTTCCGGCTGAATCCAGCCATATCAAAAATGAAATGGAAAATATCTTAGGCAGAAAATTCTCACACGGTTTTGGCGCACTTGCCAAAACCATTTCGAACGATTGACCTGGAAAAACAGCCAAGCTTTTTGTTGATTGGTTGGGGTGTACCCTTTTATAGAAGGAATATCCCCGCTGTCATCCCCAAAGGACCTATAAATTGTTTCTTGTATCGGGGTTGGTCTATTGTGGTTGTCCTAGTATTGTGTCTCAAAAATTTCTTACAGCCAAATTGGGCAGTCCTACCTTCTCCTTTCCTTTATATTCCTTGACATACGTTTATCCGTGGGCCGGTGAATCCACTTCTCTGCGTGCTGTAATGGTTCTATTTTTAAATGTGTCGTCAAATAGCTCTAAGCGGGGCTTCCAAATGTATCCTCCATAAACCTCTGGCTGTTTGTCTAAACACAAGAACACAATGGGAGTGATCAAACCGGATCGGGCAAGCAACACACTTATTCATAACCTGTCACGTTCCATCTTTTGGAAGATCGAATCCAGAAAAGAGAAGGAGCGCGTACAAGGTCTTGCACGCGCTCCTCCACTCATTTTACCAAGACTCCAGAATCCGATTGTAGCAAGATGAAAATCTGCTCCTCCATCCCTGTGGAGGCGTTGATATAGACCAATACGCGGTCGCCGTTTTCCCCGGTGCACTGAAACTCATAGCACAACACTTCATTGAGCCCCGGTGTCGGGATCAACGCCAAAGAACCGCCCTCCACTTTCAGACGGGGGCTGACGGACTTCTGCGCTTCTTCCTGTGTAATCTTCGGCGTTAGGGTTCCACGATCGGTATGGTTCATAATATAGCCGGTTGCGTTGTATTCCACAACCCCTCCTGTGTCCAAAGCCACGGCGACTTTCACCAGGTCGGGATAACAGGTCACACCATCCTGTGAATATGCGTAGTTGATGGTACAAATGCCATCGTTGATGACATAGTAGCTCTCCTTCATATTGTAAATGCCCTTTGCTTCCAAAAAGCCTTGCGCCGCAGTGCGGGCGCCATCTGCATCCAAGCGCGTACCGCCGATTTCCCGGCCATCCGTCATGGCGCTTACAATCCCGCCCGCTTTGGTCACAGAAATTCGTATGGTTCCGCAGTCAAAGTTGTAGGTGGGAAGGCCGCCCTCGCTATCCTGGGTGTGGGTCAGTTTGTCCTGGGTAACCCCCAAAAACGACGCTGCATTGTTCTGTGCGTTTCCTTGGGGTACTTCGGCCTGTCCCTGCAAAAGTTTCGGTTCCTGTTGCCCAATATGATCGGAAAACGGGCCGTCATAGATCAAGGACGGATAATCCGTAAAATCGTCCGCCGCCTGCTGGAAACTGGCATTCACCGGTCCAGCATCAAAATCCGGTTGAATTCCGTTCAGCCCCTCTTTGAGTTTTTTGGCATACTGTTCCAGATTTGCCATAGAGGCATACTCCTCCTCGCTGATGCTGCCGCCTGCGGAAATTTTATTCGACAGCGCCATTGAGAAATCGCCCACCTGCGAGATAAACTTATTTACGTTGGCAAGGTCGCCGCCCTCCAGCGGCAATACGCCCAGCGCTGCTTTTGCCATACTGGTTTCGCGCATCAACTTCGCCGCCAGGCCGTTCTGTTGAGTAGGCGTATTGGCATAGATACTCTTGTTCAGCGTACTTTCAATATTGTCCACACAATCGCCCAAATCTGTCACGGCACGCTGATAATTGTAATTCAGGTTCATCTTGTATTTCGACGCCTGTACATAGCCGCTGACCGTGGTTCCTCCGAGCACCAGGATCACTGCAACCAACGCCAGGGACAAAAATAGCACTTTTCGGTTCTTTGTCATAAAATTCGACCGCCCTTCCTGTTTTGTGGTCATGGGATGTGGTTATTTTTAGCAACGTCTCGCCCGATTATACGGAATTTGGATTGCGAAACGATTTGCCGCGCGCTATAATACTACTGCTGAACGATTTCTGGATAAAACGGTGCAAAATGATAAGACGGGGGCGGTTTGATGGACAGCAGAGTGGAAGCATTTTTTCAATCGGTCAAAGGAAAACGTGTGACGTTTTGCGGTATTGGCGGCAGCAATCTGCCGTTGATCGCATTATTTCAGGAAAAAGGGGCGGTCGTATCCGCGCGGGACCGGCGTACCAGAGAAGCGCTCGGCAAGACGGGCGACAGCTGGAGGCCCGCGGTGTGACGCTGCATCTGGGCGAAACCTACCTGCAAAACCTGGATGAAGACGTCATCTTCCGAACACCGGGCATGAAATTCACCTTGCCAGAGCTGGAAGCAGCGCGTGCACGCGGAGCAGCTGTCACTTCTGAAATGGAGATCTTTTTTGATCTGTGCCCCTGTATAATTTATGCCGTGACAGGCAGCGACGGCAAGACCACCACTACCACCATTATTTCGGAATTTTTAAAAGCGGCGGGGAAAAACGTCCATTTGGGGGGAATATCGGCCGGCCGCTTCTTCCGGAAATTGAGCGCGTTGCCGCAGACGATGTGGCGGTTGTAGAACTCTCCAGCTTCCAATTGATTTCAATGCGCAAAAGCCCAGACGTGGCGGTTGTGACCAATCTGTCCCCCAACCATCTGGATATCCACAAGGATATGCAGGAATACATTGATGCAAAGAAGAATATCTTCTTGCACCAGAATGCCTTTGGGCGCACAATCCTGAATATGGACAACGCCATTACCGCGGGATTTTCCTCCGAAGTCCGCGGGCAGCTCTATACATTTAGCCGCCGCGGGCGCTGCGCTTATGGCGCTTGGGTTGACGAATCTGGACGTATTATGCTTTCCAGAGGAGCGGAGGACACCTATGTGATGGATACGTCAGAAATTAAGATTCCAGGCGCCATTAATGTAGAAAATTATCTGGCGGCTATCTGTGCTGTCTGGGGAGACGTGGATGTTGAAACCATCCGCATCGTGGCCCGCAACTTTGGCGGTGTAGAACACCGTGCAGAACTGGTGCGCGAGTTGGACGGCGTTAAGTGGTACAACGATTCCATCGGAACGAGCCCGACACGCACGGCGCGCGGCACCCTGTCCCTATATGACCACAAGATCATTCTGATCGCCGGCGGTTATGACAAAAAGATTCCATACGATGACCTCGGCCCGGTGATCGTGGGGAAGGTCAAAACTCTGGTCCTTATGGGAGCAACCGGTCCAAAAATTGAAGCGGCGGTGAAGGCTGCCCCTGCCTATGAAGAAGGCTGCCCAAAAATTCTTCACGCGCGCTCGATGGAACAAGCGGTGGAGATCTGCCGTGCTGAAGCCCAAGAAGGCGATATTGTATCGTTATCTCCGGCGAGCGCAAGTTTTGATCTATACGCCAATTTCGCAGAGCGAGGGAACCATTTCAAACGCCTTGTGAACGCTTTAAAATAATACTTGTTGGATTATTTTTTTATTTTATACAATTCGTTGTCAATCAATATAACAATTCGAACTTTGTCTTCTTGTGACAAACCGAATCGATTTCGCTGTATATATTGTCAATATATACAAATCGTTGTTTTGTTTTTAAATTATACTAATCGTGTTTTGATAATTTGAGGAGGAACGCTATGATAGAGGATTTTCAAGAATTACTCTTTGCGCTCTGTGCAGAACCGGGTACGCCGGGCGATGAATCGGAGGCAGCCCGACGCGCGGCGCGGGAGCTTTCGGATTGCGGCGAAACCGAAATCGATCGAATGGGAAACGTCATATGCCGTATGGGAAACCGCGGCGCTCAACGGCAGATACTTCTGGATGCTCATTTAGATCAGGTGGGTTTGATTGTTACCCAAATCGAAAAGGATGGTTTTCTCCGCATCGACCGTTGTGGCGGAACGGACCGGCGGGTTCTTCCCGGTAGCCCTGTCACTGTATATGGCAGAGAACCGTTGACAGGCGTTATGTGCTGTATGCCTCCGCACCTCGTCGAGGGAGGAGAGGACAAAGTGGAATCCATCGATCGGATGGCTGTGGATGTTGGCCTCTCAAAAGAGGAAGCGGAAGCGCTCGTTTCTCCCGGAGACCGAGCCTTGATCCGTGCGCCACAAAAACGTCTGTTAGGAAGCCGCATTGCATCCCCTGCATTGGATGACCGTGCCGGATGCGCAGCCTTAATCCGTTGTGCGCAACTTCTGCACGGTGAGAATCTCTCCTGTGGACTTACCGTTCTGTTGAGCAGCCGTGAAGAGGTGGGCGGACAAGGGGCGCAGACGGGAACTTTCTCTTTGGAACCCACAGAGGCCATCGTGGTGGATGTCAGTTTTGCTGCACAGCCTGGGGTTGACCCGGCAAAATGCGGTAAACTCGGCGGTGGGCCGATGATCGGCATGGCGCCCATTCTCAACCGTCCGATGGTTCATCGCCTGAAAGAGCTCGCCAAGAAGAACGAGATTCCTTTTACAATGGAGATCATGGGCGGAGAGACTGGTACGAATGCGGATGGAATCGCTGTGTCACGCGCCGGCGTACACACAGCGATGGTTTCGATCCCTCTGCGTTATATGCATACGCCTGTCGAGGTCATCGATGTCCAGGACGTGGAATACACTGCACGCCTCCTGGCGGAATATGTGAAAGGGGTGGAATGAGATGGCGGATATTGAATTGTTAGAGCGCCTCTGTTGTGCCCGTGGAATTTCTGGCTTTGAGGAAGCGGTCCGTGAGATTATCCTGAAAGAAATCCGTCCATACGCCGACTGTGTGGAAATCACGCCGCTCGGCAACATCCTGGCCTTTAAAAAGGGGAAAAGGCGCGCCAAAACAAAGCTGATGCTCAATGCCCATATGGACGAGGTGGGGATGACGGTCACATACATCGAAGAAAACGGTTTGCTCCGCTTCTCTACGGTCGGCGGAATTGACCGCCGGGTTTTGTGTGGAAAACCGGTCACTGTGGGGGAACATATCCCCGGCGTGATCGGAGCAAAACCGATTCACCTGCTCACAAGTGAAGAGCGCGAGAAAGCTGTACCGGTCAAAGACCTCTACATCGATATTGGCGCGCTAACCCGTCAAGAGGCGGAAGCGGTTGTGTCGCCGGGAGATCCTGTGACATTTGACTCTCTCTTTGATACTACTCACGGTATTATAAAAAGTCGTGCTCTGGATGATCGCGCCGGATGTGTCATCCTGATCGATCTGATCAAAAAGTCTTTGCCCTATGACATGCTGTTTGCATTTGTCGTACAAGAGGAAACCGGACTAAACGGCTCCAAAACAGCTGCCTATATTGCAGACCCGGAAGCCGCTATTGTGGTGGAAAGTACGACCGCTGCGGACATAGCGGGCGTTCCCGAGGACAAGCGGGTTTGCCATGTCGGCGCCGGACCGGTGATCTCCTTCATGGATCGCCGGACCATCTATGACCGTGCATACTACCAGATGGCTTTTGACGCTGCTCAGGAGACTGGCGTCTCCTGCCAGACCAAACAGGCCGTGGCCGGCGGCAACGATGCAGGTGCAATCCATGTTGCGCGGGGAGGGGTGCGTACTGTAGCGGTGTCCTTGCCCTGCCGGTATCTACACTCCGCTGTCAGTATCATTTCCCAAAAGGATTTCCACGAGGCGGAGACGCTGATTGAGCGTCTAGCGGAAAAGATTGCAGGCGGCGAATGATCCGGTCTGTGGAATGTAAAGATGCGCTCGTTCCCTTCACAGGAAACGCTTTTGCCTGTCGGATTCGTGCTACAGCCAATGCCTATGGCTTCATACATCCTTTCGCGCGTTTCTGGGTCCAAGCAAGACAAGCGGCAATGTGCCTCTTGGACGATGCCATGATCCTGGATGCGCATCCGGATGCAGACTTTGACGAGCTGGCCGAATTCTTTCCCGCTGTGGGCGCACGAATTCTTCTCTGTTCTGAGGCTGCTGCACACTCGCTGCCCTTTCCGTGGAAACAGACCGGAGAGGTCATGACGCTCCATGCACCACAGCCTTTCAAAGGTGAAGGGATTGTCTGGAATCCCAGCCCGCGCCTGCTGTATCCTTTGTTGTGTGCATGTCAGGCAGCGCAGTTCCAGCCCCCCGCGTTTGAACCCTTTTATCTCGACCTGTCCCATCGCACCCGCCATGGTACCGCCTGTTCCGCTGCTATCCAGGAGGGGAACTCCCTCGTTGCATGTGCAATCTGTTCTGCTTGGACCGAAGATGCGGCTGTGTTGTCTGCTGTCGCCGTCCAACCAGAAGCTAGGCGCCGCGGATTGGGAACGAATATTGTACGTACATTGGCTACAAGCCTTCCGGCCAAAACCTTTTATATTTTCCGGGCTGCTGGCGAAAACGAAGAATTTTATCAATCGCTCGGCTTTACAAGGCACTGTGGGTTTGCCGAATTATCTTTACAAGAAAGGGATGCTCTATGAAAGAAAAACGTTTCGAAGTCATTTATTCACAAGGAACGATGGATATTGTCCGCATCCTTGTGGACCAAAGGACCGGTGTGAACTATTTGCAGGTCTGTGACGGATATGCAGGCGGCCTGACACCCCTGCTCGACCGCGAAGGAAAACCCGTCATTTCGCCGGTAAAGCCATTTCCGGGTTGATTGAAAGGGTATTGCGAACGAAGTCAAAATTTTGGGAAGGCCCGGTTTCATCCCCATCCAACGATCGTGTCCCTCTGATTTTCAGGACAATGGATTGGTAATCCAAAAAGGCAAGTTTCTCCCGTGCCTTTTGGGGATATGGCAGGATGTTTGAGCGGCAGCTGTCTAAAATCTTCTTGGGCAGCCCCCTGACGCAGAGCGTATGAATCAAAGCGCTTAGGATTTCGAACGAGTTAATGGTGCTGATATGCCCCTGCATGAAGTGCTCTCCCAATAGATGCAAAAGCATCCCTACACAGGCACTTCTGCGCTTATCCACACTGGTGGCCGCATGAACCCATTCTACGCTGTATAGGGACAAGCGCCCCATCGATGGGACTTGGCGGCGCCTTGTTTTCTCGACCGTGTATTCCATCCAAAATTCGCAGATGGTGAGGTTCTAAAATCATCCAATCGCGGCGAAGTGTTTTTTGTGTGAAACAATCAGATGGCTACCCGCCATTGCAACCTATAAAAAGTGAATGAGCATTTTCCCCGTTTGTACGTTCTTCATCGGAACGCATTCCGTCCTATTATTCGCGATGTCTAAACGGTCTGTAACTTATGTTGTTTCAAGTAAAGCGGCAGTCCGTCTTATCTTTACGTCCCAGGTAACGGATGGGCCCTGGTAATGGGCCATACGAGTCCACCTATAGCCTGTTATTTGGCGCACAAAGGTCCATAAAAATGCAAAGCTTACAGTCGATTATAGAATCTTTTTCAATCAACGATCGACTATACATCTATAAAAGGTGCACTTACAACGGAATTCACGAAAACAACTTGTAGTGTGCCGGGAACTGGAAAAAGGAGAACAAATCCCATGATATACCCCGCATTTCAAATTGATGAACGAATCCAAAGAGCAGCTCGGCATGCTATGGAGGAGATCGCTCCTGTGCTCAAGCACATTGACGAAATCACCGATTACAACCAGCAAAAGATGTTGGCTGCATTTATTGATTCCGGTGTAAGCGAGAGTCACTTTGCCGCTTCTACCGGCTATGGTTATGGAGACCGCGGGCGCGAGGTGCTCGACCAGGTGTATGCGAAAGCGCTTGGTGCGGAAGATGCGTTGGTGCGCTACAACTTTGTGAGTGGTACCCACGCGCTTACTGTCGCGCTTTTTGGCGTTTTGCGCCCGGGAGATACCATGCTCAGTGTTACCGGTTTGCCTTATGATACTCTACGCGGGGTGATCGGGCTGACCGGAGATGGAAATGGTTCCTTAAAGGAGTTTGGGATACAATACCAGCAAGTGGATCTATTGCCGGATGGGACGCCAGACTACGAAACGATTGCCCAACGTATAACTCCTGCGATCAAAATGGTTTACATTCAACGTTCGCGCGGATACAGTTTGCGTCCCTCCCTTTTCGTAGAGGACATTGAGCGCATAGCCAAAATCGCAAAGGAAAAGGCGCCCGATTGTATCGTTATGGTGGACAACTGCTATGGGGAATTTGTTCAGCGCGACGAGCCGACCAGCCATGGTGCTGATCTGATGGCGGGATCTCTGATTAAGAATCCCGGAGGCGGTGTGGCCCCGACAGGTGGTTACATTGCAGGGCGTAAGAATTTGGTCGAAAGCTGTTCTTACCGCCTGACCACGCCGGGAACTGGAAAGGAGATCGGTTGTACACTTGGAAACAATCGGGAACTATTCATGGGCGCGTTCCATGCCCCCCATGTCACAGGGGAAGCGCTCAAAACGGCGGCATTTACAGCGGCACTTTTCCATTCGTTTGGCTATGATGTGACGCCTAAGCCAGATGAACCGCGTGCGGACATCATTCAAGCGGTTCTGCTCCGCCAGGAGGAAGCATTGGTTGCCTTTTGCCAAGGCGTCCAAAAGGGAGCTCCGGTGGACGCATTTGTCACTCCGGAACCTTGGGATATGCCCGGTTATGACTGTAAAGTCATTATGGCTGCCGGTGCTTTCACTTTGGGTGCTAGCATTGAGCTGTCTGCTGATGCGCCTCTGCGTGAACCATATGCTGCCTGGATGCAGGGAGGGTTAAACTTCCATAGCGGCCGGTTAGGCGCCATGTTGGCTGCACAATCCATGCTAGAACGTGGCATTTTGGACATCACGCTTTGATACATTTTAAATACCACCAATGAGTTCTTTCCTGTCCAACGGAATAATGGATGGGATCTGTAACTGCCGTAAGGAAAGCTTTCTGACCGATCAAAGGCCATTCTCAACAAAAGTGGTACGTTAAAACAAAGAAGACCATCTTTTGATCGAATTATAAGAGGCATAGTAGACGGATTCTTACGGTGATGTACGAAGAAAAAGCCAAGGATTTCATATCCTTGGCTTTTTCTATGATAGTCTTTTAAGAGTAAATCTAAAACTCTTTTCATGAAAAGGCGTCCTTACAAGGAAAAAATACAACCTAGTTGATTCCCATTTCTGGACTCGAAACGATTCGAAGCATGCCAACTCTTTCAATAAAGTCTTTCGAATGAATGATCTTACAGTATAAGTTTGTCTTAAAATATACAAGAGTCTTTTTCATACATGCGTTCGCGCGTGATTTAATGGTTGAATCATGCGTCGTTTGGTATAGAATCCAGCTTTTTAACCGTCAATGTTGCATTTGCATTTCCATTGATTATTGCATCCAAATTATCGGGCAAGGTACGCAAAACCGAAATCACCAGGTCCAGTGTATCTCCGGCATTTAGGTGTACAATGGTCGAACAAACTAGGCGCCCATCGTAGGATATCCCGGTTGTATCATCGGTAGCTAATGTCTGTGATCCTCTAGTTTGTTGCACCATAGTACCGTTTTGACGCACTCCAATCGAGACAGTGACCGGCTTGGATGTATTTAATAGAATATTATAGTTGATTTCGTAGTCCCCCTCGGTTTCTACGACCAGCGTATTGGCCGCTGGATAAGAAACACCTTTTGCAGGCATTGCTGTATTGAGGGACACAGGAATATACATATCTGCCTGAGTAAAGAAAAGCAGCTGTGTATTGGTATTATACAGGCCACCATATGCTGCTAAGCCACTGGATGTAGAGCCAGCTGGACCCGTCGCCCCCTGGGGACCGGTCGGGCCTGTGCCTCCTGTCGCCCCCTGGGGACCAGTCGGGCCTGTGCCTCCTGTCGCTCCCTGGGGGCCGGTCGGACCTGTGCCTCCTGTCGCTCCCTGGGGACCAGTCGGGCCTGTACCTCCTGTTGCCCCCTGGGGGCCGGTCGGACCTGTACCTCCTGTTGCACCCTGGGGGCCGGTCGGGCCTGTGCTACCTGGTACTCCCTGTGGACCAGTCGGACCTGTGCCTCCTGTCGCTCCCTGGGGACCGGTCGGACCTGTACCTCCTGTCGCACCCTGAGGGCCAGTCGGGCCTGTGCCTCCTGTCGCTCCCTGGGGACCGGTCGGACCTGTGCCTCCTGTCGCTCCCTGGGGACCGGCCGGACCTGTGCCTCCTGTCGCTCCCTGGGGACCGGTCGGACCTGTACCTCCTGTTGCACCCTGGGGGCCGGTCGGACCTGTGCCTCCTGTTGCACCCTGGGGACCGGCCGGACCTGCACTACCTGGTACCCCTTGTGGGCCGACTGGACCAGTACTCCCCGGTAATCCCTGAATACCCGTTTGTCCTCTTGGGATAACAAAATCTAACACATGCTGTGGGCCCCCAGTAATATCATACACCCGTGCTTCTGTTCCAGGTTCCCCTGTAATGGTATTTCGGATAGCAATGGTTTCACCCATACCAGTAGGACCTTGTGGTCCCCGCGGTCCAGGAATACAACAGTAATACGGAAGTGGCACAGGACAGCCACAATCCTGGTGTTGTAAATCTTGATTCGGATATATTTTCATGAGTCTCTCTCCATCAATTGTAATTAGGCGGAAAGGCCTATCCCAATCTATGTTTTATTACGTCGGCCCGTGCGTAGCTCTGAGCCTAAATCACTCGACTTGGACATCGATTGAAAACTACCCACTTCCTATACTTCAAAAAAGACTTTGGCAGGCTGCAAAAGATTTTCTCTATTTAATTTAAAAATTTTTGTAACACCTTCCGTTCACGCATATACAGTCTATCTTGTTTGGCTGTTCCCGTTACATTTGTTATCTTAGGCATCTGCTTTTCAATGACCTCTTCCTGCATTCCTTAAAATAGTTTCTCAAATTATTTCTTTCAAGTAAACATGCCAAAGCCAAATGGTGTCTCAAATCGAACCAAACGAACTCTTACAAGGTCTATCCTCTTATATTTGAATATCTCTCCTTATTTGTCCTCTGATGGGTACTGATCCGGTATGGGCTGTCCTTTCGAAATTTTGTCTCATAACCCTTTTCTCTCTTCACCTCTGCTTAATCTTCTCCATTACAGCAGCGTCTCCATAATTGTGCCTAAAAGTCGATGCAACAGAGATTAGGACATAAAAAAGCTACGTTCAGGCATGTATAACAGGCCTAAAACGTAGCTTTCTTGGTTGGTGCAGTTGAGCAATCCAAATCCGAACCTGTTTTTCCTTTATCCAGCGCCGCTTTCAAGTCGTCAAAGGTGATGGTGTCCGTCCCGTCCTTAATTCTATATTCCGCAACCGATTAGACGCTATTACAAAACATCTGGTCCGTCTTGAGATACAGCACAATCAATAGCCGCCTCAATAACTTTAATAACATATTTTCTTTTTTCCTGCGGTACAGCGTTCAATTTATCGAAAAGAAATTCAAAGCTTTCTGATACACCGCCAAAAAGTAAGCTATCAGATGAAACTTTAAGTGCGATGGCGAAAGCACGCATAGATTCAGAAGATAACCCAGAGCGGCCACGCTCTATTTCCTGAATAAAGTTAGCGCTATATCCTGAAAGCTGTGCCAACTGCTCACGAGTTAAATTCTGAGCAAGCCTTTGTTGCTTGATTCTGTTACCAACTTCAATGTTTATATTTTTCAATATTCTTGGCATAGCATTACACCGCCTCTATATAAGAGTGTAGCCCCCAACACTCTCACGAAGAATATATACAAGCCGCTGATAAAAGCCGTAGTAATACACCTAGATTTATGGTAAAAAAGAAAGACAGGCAACATCAACCAATGTGCCCGTCCTCAATCATCAGATAAATCTTCAAAAGAATAGTCATTTAAGGTTTGAAAATCCAAAAATTCGGCTACCGTCATGCTGAATGCAAGAGCAATTCGGTGAAGTGTCCGAATTCTGGGATTAAATGTCTTACCATTTACCAAATTATCAAGAGTTGACTGACTAACTCCACTCATTTCCGACAGTTTATTAATCGATATTTCTTTGGACTTACAGAGTGACAAAATTCGGTCAACAAGAATTCGTGCATACCCATAATCCATTACTGCTATCTGAAGTCCCTCCTTAGCCTAAGGATAGTGTCTTCATGATAGCAATAATCATACCCTCAATTACCCGAATTCGGGTAATTGAGGGAGAGAAAATTCATCTGTTAGTACCAATCGATATTCCCTATTTCATCTACTGAAGTACCAAAAGAAGAAATGATTTTATTGACAGGCGAAAAACGGAGGTGGACTGATGTGTGTGCAAAATCCAAACAGGGTATGACAGAACACGAGAAAGAAAAACAGCCAATAGCGGTTTGCTCATTCATAGGACATGAGGAAGTGTACGATGCAGACCTTGAACATAGGCTGCAAACGGTGGTCGAGCAAATCATAGAGTACCATGAGACGGTAGAATTTTTGATTTATCCGAGGGGTAGATTTTACTATCTTTGTATGTTGGCAGCATTGAGAGCCAGAACCTGCTTTCCTCAAAAAGTCACGATTACTCTGGTGCTTCTGGAGGATAATGCGAAATATACAAAAGTTCCTATTTTTATTCCCAATAAAGTAGTTACACTTCAATTTAGTCCCACAAAGAAATATGATGTTACCATACCTCGTAAGAAGCTATTGAAGTGGTCAGTGCAAAAATCCACGCACCTTATCAGTTACAACTATGGCAAGTTATACGATGCTGAAAGCCATATCCCCAAAGGACAAGCCGCACTGAACATCATCAGCTTGACAAGCCCCGAAACAGAGGAAGCCATTTTAGAGACTGCTCCGCTTATGACAGAAAAAGAACAAATTGTTTTTCAAAGCATGAACGAAGGCTGCTCACTGATAGAAGCTGGCACAGCACTGGAGGTTGGCCGGGAACGGGCACGGCAGCTCCTGCAACATGGATGCAGAACAATCCGTAAGCATCTGTCCCTGCGTTACAACAAAGCGATGGCCGCAGAACAGAAGCAAAGAGAGCATACCTGTGGCCTCTTTATTTTGGGTGAGGCTACATACGGCTCGCTAAGCCGCTTCAAAGGTATTTTTGATTTTCTGACCTCGGCATATGGGATAAAGTGCATCCATGTGGAACAGTCATATATTCACTCCAGTTTTATGTTTGTATTGACCACCTCATACCACAACACACTCCATATCACAGGAATGATAGTCGGCAAGTCACTGGCCGAAAGCAACGGCGATTTAGACCATATGCTGGAACGGTTTTGCCCACCCTGCCATGCTGTGGGATGTGTAAGCCATGCGGGTTTGGAAAATAATGCAGACAGTCTTGATGTAATTATCAATATGCTTGAGCAAACAGATTTTTGCATTTGTGATTTGTCTGCCACGCCACATGCGGAAAAGATACAAAAATATGCTTCGCAAGTGAAGCGAACAGTGCTGTTGGATTTGAGCAGAACCGATGCCGAAGTGGATAAATATCGTGAATAGGCTAAAATATAATTGAAGAAGTAAGCAATAGACTATCAAATCTAATTGTTTAACGCATATTTTTCATTATATTTGAACTAAATCGGAACATTTCGTATATATAGATTTTAAAAGGAGGTCCATCTGTCTACAAATTCCCCTACGGCATCAATCTCCGTTAGCTACCCCTTGTCTATCACCTACCGCCCGATCTCCTTGCTGGCTATCCCACCCTCCGCAGGCTGTCCCGGAGCATGGGGCGCCGAACGTCTCCCCGGAATGGGCCGAGGCAGGAGGCCGAAACGAAGGAATGGCAAAAAGGGCGGGCGCAGCCGTTTACACGGTGCGCCCGCCCTTTTGCGTTTATAGTGCTGCTTTCTTCTCCCGTGGGTCTCTCGGCTTGAAGGTGGGTTTGCGCCGCACTCTGTTGCGGAAATGGGTGGTTTCATAGCGGTCAAAGAAAAGCAATAATCCGAACCCATCTCCTATCGGAAACAAGTTCGGATTATATTGGTTTGGTGCGGGTGACAGGACTTGAACCTGCACGCTTTGCAGCGCAAGAACCTAAATCTTGTGCGTCTGCCAATTCCGCCACACCCGCATATACGGTATCCATCCTAATTACAGGGGGGCTTCCTATGTTAAGCAACCTCTTGAGGAGGATTTTCTGTAAGACAGTATCTTTGAGGAAACTGTGTTCCCTATTATAACGAATTTTACAGTCAATTGCAAGTCTTTCTCAGAGAGATCTTGACTTTCTATCTAAATTTTACTATAATAATAGAGCTATACGATTCTCTTTATTTTTGGAAGAGTTTTGTGTAGTTTTGGTTTATTGAATTCTTAGGATCGACGGACAATATTTATTTACCGGGGTGTAGCGCAGTTGGTAGCGCGCCTGCTTTGGGAGCAGGATGCCGCAGGTTCAAATCCTGTCACTCCGACCATATCTGCGGTGAGCTTTTTGCACACCGCAGATCTTTTTTTGTGGATAATACAGATGTATAGAAATTTTTATTACTCATGCAGGGAAAGATAGGGGGAGATTTGTAAAATAAAATGATGGATAGAAATGAAGCAAAAACCATTATATTCGAAGAAAAAAGTATCCCTAAAATCCTCTTGCATATAGCACCGCCAGTTATGTTGGCACAGTTGATCCAAGCTTTATATAATATTGTGGACAGCTTTTTTGTGGGCCAATACTCCGGGGATGGTCTGACGGCTTTATCCGTGATCTTTCCTATTCAGTTGATCGTTACCGCATTGGCTGTAGGCACTGGTGTTGGGGTAAACACATTGATGTCGCGTTATTATGCCCAGGGTCAAGAGGAAAAGGCAAACAAAGCGGCTGGGACTGGCATCTTGTTATCCCTTGTGAGTTGGATTTTATTCGCGATTGCCAGCACCATTTTGATGGAGCCCTATGTCTTGGTTTCCGTAAAATCTGCAAAAGCGGTGGAATTTGCCATGACTTATGGTACCATTGTTTGTGTTGGCAGTTTCGGCCTCTTTTTTGAGAGCATTTGGACCAAGGTACATCAAGCAAAGGGAAATATGAAATTGCCCATGTTTGCCCAGATAGCGGGTGCAGCCACCAACATTGTTCTGGACCCTGTCCTAATATTTGGATTTGGCTTTATTCCTTCTATGGGGGTTGCGGGTGCCGCCTATGCCACCATCATTGGGCAGATCGTTGCAGCGACGATTACGGCCTCCGGGTTTAAAAAGCCTCCGTGCTTGGCTGATGTCCGACATTTTGCAAAGCGGATCTATCAGTTGGGATACCCTTCTATCTTCATGCAAATGCTTTATACGGTTTATATCGTCATACTCAATATCATCCTTGCAGGTTTTTCTGACGCTGCTGTGACGGTACTGGGACTCTATTATAAAGTGCAATCCTTTTTCTTTATTCCCCTTTCTGGATTACAGACCTGTATTGTCCCCTTGTTGAGCTATACATATGCTAAGGGAGAATATCAACGGTGTAAGCATATTATGACCAATTCAGTCATAATGGCAGTCAGTTTTATGTTGTTTGGCGTTTTATGTTTTGAGTTCATCCCCACGCAGCTTCTAGGGATTTTTTCAACAGAAGCTACGGTGCTATCCATTGGAGAAAATGCTTTCCGAATCATCGGAATCAGTTTTATCCCTGCTGTATTTTCTCTAATCAGCCCGGTATTTTTCCAGGCCATTGGCTCTTCTGGACCAAGTGTATTGCTATCTCTAACACGGCAGATTTTTTGCCTGATTCCGATCTTTTGGGTTTTATCTTTTATGGGGTTGGAATATACATGGTTTGCCTTCCCCATCGCAGAAATCGTGACCGGCAGTGTTGGCTGGCTTCTATATAGGCGCAAACTCAAGCAGTGGAACTTCTATGATGAAAAACAGACCGAAATAAACAAGGGGGACATTCGTATGAAATTGATTACTGCTATCATAAACCGAAAGGACGTAGGCGAGGTTTGTACCTCTCTGACAGAGGCCGGGTACTATTTTACTAAGATGATGTCCTCCGGCGGTTTCCTGACATCTGGAAACACCACACTCATCATAGGGACCGAGAAAGACAAGGTAAAGGACGTCATGGAAATCATCCGCAGCCACTGTTCCAAGCGGACAGAAGAGGTCGCCACAAACCTTCAGACCGCTACGCCATCTGCTGCATATCCAGCACAAGTCACCGTCGGCGGCGCCACGGTTTTTGTTACAGACGTAGAGGAATTTGAAAAGATGTAAAGATCCCTCCGGAATTAGGCCATCCCGCCCATATATCCACCGCGTGCGTCCGCGATGAGCCTAGGCATTCCGGCTCCTACCCATCTCTATAAAACGCGCAGGGCCATTTCCCTCTAAAAATAAATTTAGCCGATACTGCAAGTATCTGTATCGGTTAAAAATGTGAATGATTTACACAAGCACAGTGGTCTTCTAGCACGGCGCAATAATCCCCATATGCCGATGGGACATCATTAAAACGAGAGGATACCGGCCGTTTTTCCTTTCACCGTTTTCTATTTTTTCACAAAAATTGGGGCATAACCAGTAACGAATCGGAGAGTTCATGTAAGACTCTCCGATCTTTTTGTCCATTTTATTTTTATGATAGAGACCGATGCCGCTGTGCTTTTCAGCGATAAGACGTTTGAACGTATTCTGCTATTTAAAACCTGCTTTTTTCTAATGGTTTCGCTTTTAACCGAAAGGTAAAAGCAACCTGATCCCCTACTTTTGCCCATCCTGCAGATGATACCTTATCAAAAAAGGACTGCCGCTCCTCGCAGCAGTCCTTCGGCTATTATCCTGTTTTCCAACAGGTACATTTTGCGTGAATCCTAATTGAGGCTATGGAGTTGTGCTTTTACCAGGCTTCCTGCACAATCTTTCGCTGTATTCTCTGCCGGGTCCTCTTCGTATTTTACGGCTGAACCGGCTTTCATGTAAAATATTGCCATAGCTGCTAAGAAGGACACAGCAGCACGGAGAGGCCGATGAAAAAACAACCTTTAGAATAATAACCGTTAACCGGCGTTTTTTCATCAGCTTCCCCCTACTGCCGCCCAACAGCGACTGATGTCCCCGTGCGCGGTAGAAGGTTCGCAGAGTCAATATATTGAGGATGTAACTTGTAATCGTTTTCTCTTGTATATACGCTCTTCCTAACCAGCAGGATGGCTAACCCCCTTACATACGGCGAAACCACACCCCATAGAAAAGAAGGCAGCATCAATACCATTAGCCTCTGGCTAACCGCCGCCGGTCTAATCCGTGATTATGAATCTCTTCGCCGACAGAATGCCGCTACCAATGAACCACAATCTGGATACCCTTTTCGTCCGTTCTTGATAAATATCCCTATGCCCAAACAACATCCATCTAGGTCGCAGTCTCCAGCCGCTCTCACGACTGAAAGACAACTATATTCTGGCAAATAGAAGCCACCCATTCATTTCATTTTTCGTTCTTTAAGCGCTTAATTTGTTGTAAATGGCTTGCCATCGATTTTCAACGCCCGAGTATTGGTGTCAAAAGTAGACTTTTAAAACCGAAAATGCTATAATAAACAAAAATATTGTGATATGATGTAAAGTGATGAGTTTTATCTGTGCAGAGATGGTTAAACTGCACAAAATTCAGGAAATGTAGGCGTTTGATCTAAAGTGTCTTTTATGTAAAAAATGTGGATTCCAAAGTCTACCATCAAAACCAACATAGATTTCACATATTTATTGTGATTAATTGGTTCCATTTTAAGAATGTGCTATGCGCTACACCAAGTTCCCGAGCGGCAGCACGCGCCGTGATACAACCGTCTCGGTATCGAGTTTGCAATTCATAAAACCGGTCTGGAATGGGCATCTTCTCCCGGCCAAACCGTACGCCTTTTGCTTTGGCTGCTGCAATCCCTTCCGCTTGCCTCTGCTTGATGTTTTCGCGTTCCATCTGCGCTACATAGCTCAAAATTTGGAGGACCAGATCAGCGATAAAGGTTCCAGTCAGATCTTTTCCCTTCTGTCGGGTGTCGAGTAATGGCATGTCCAAAACAACGATATGAGCCCGTTTCTCTTTGGTAATCAGGCGCCACTGTTCTTGAATTTCGCTGTAATTACGGCCAAGCCGGTCAATGGATTTTACCGCCAGCACATCGCCAGGTTTCAAGCGGCGCAAGAGCCTTTTGTACTGTGGCCGGTTAAAGTCCTTTCCGCTGAGCTTGTCCATAAAAATCTGTTTTTTGGGTACGCCAAATTCCTGCATTGCAAGAATTTGGCGGTCTTCATTTTGATCTTTTGTAGATACTCGTACATACCCCAAAACCATCTCTTCCATCTTTTACCTACATCTCCAATCATTGTAATTTGGTATACAATCATTGTATAGGATAGACATCTTTAGGTCTTTTATCAGTGAAACACATAAAAACAATCGAATAGTACGTGAATATTATCGACATTATTAAATAGAATTCACTATTTTTGATATTTATAGGTTAAAATTTGTCTTATATAAATTTCTAATTAGTAAAAATATTTTCTCATATGGCCTGCTCATCTGTATCTTAATAATATTTCTCAAATGGGCACACTTCCCCAAAAATAGTTATCTAAACAAAAAGGCCTCTTGTATCCGATCATTCGGATACAAGAGGCCTTTTATACGATTACCTAGTTTAAAATGCCATGGCGAAATTGTCAAAGCGCCATCCATTTTCAGTCCTTACCATATGGATGGGGTATTCTTGTGTCGTTTCCTTCGCAGAACCACCCTTCTCGCCGAAACCTGCATCTTCCCTATAATGTCCTATTAGATGAAATGTAAGCTCCTCTGCGCTTTGACTGACCAATTCGAAAGAAGTACTGACATAATCAATGTTTCCGCCGCGATCTCCGGGAGAACTAAACAACCGGTCATTTCCATCATCCATATACAATTGAGTGTCGTTCCGCAAGCGGTTTGCATAATCCTCTGTAAATACGCTCTCCAGCGCCTTTTGAAATGCTGAATAGCTTTCAAACCCTTTATCTAGGTAAAAAGTGCGCTCATTATCTCCTTGGATACTCACGCTCCTGTCGAGGGCAAAACCCCCTGACATGGAAAAATGATAATACATGCGATAGGCTGCCCGATACAACTGCTGCTGATCTTCCGTTAGAAAATCCGGTACCGGCAGATCGGCTGACAACTCCGGGTCCGGAATCCATGCATCCGCCAAAGCCCCTTCCCCACTGCTTTCCGCCTCCACAGAGGAACCATTCTCCGCTAAACCGGACATCTGAGAGGATGGTAACCCTGGGGTACAGCACTGGAAGTGGATAAAGACGTGCTAGCCGTCGGATTCGGCGGCGAACAACTGGTGCATACCCCAATGACCACCAACATAATAACAAACAGGGCAATCCTTTGTTTCATATTCATTCACCTATCCATTCAATTGGAAAACATTTGCCGTGAAAAATCAAAAGGGACAGCGCGGCCACTCCGCCGGTTATCCCACCGGCAGCCATATGCCGTTGCTGTCCCTTGAGAACTTTGTTTATTTTCTGCCCAAAAGCTTGACCAAAACAGCCTTTTGAGCATGCAGGCGGTTCTCCGCCTCATCAAAGATCTCCGTGGAATGCTTCTCCAGAATCTCCGCTGTGATCTCTTCTCCGCGGTGTGCTGGCAGGCAATGCTGTACCATTGCATCCGGCTTTGCAACGGACATGACCTCATCATTGATCTGGAAGCCTTGGAATGCCTTGCGGCGCTTCTGCGCCTCTTCCTCTTGCCCCATGGAGGCCCAAACGTCCGTAATCACCACATCGGCGCCGCGCGCGGCCTCCTTTGGATCGTTTGTAATGCTGAATGCCGGATGCTGCACTGCGAAATCCAAAACCATCGGATTCGGTTTGTAATCATTCGGGCAGGCAACCGCCACTTCCATCTTCATCTTCAAGCATCCAACAATTAAAGAATTCATCATATTGTTGCCATCGCCAATGAAGCACATCTTCAGCCCATCCAGGCTGCCCTTGTGCTCCCGGATAGTCATCAAGTCAGCCAAAACCTGGCACGGATGGGCAAAATCCGTCAATCCGTTGATGATCGGGATGGTGCCGTATTTGCGCCAAGGCATCCACTTCGGACTGCTTGTAGGTGCGGATCATAATTCCATCGAGGTAACGCGGACAACACCCGAGCTGTATCCTCGACCGGTTCGCCGCGGCCGATCTGCAAATCACTGGCCGAAAGGAAAATCGGCAGGCCGCCGAGTTGGTACATACCGACTTCAAAGGATACACGGGTTCTTGTGGAAGCTTTCTCAAAAATCATACCCAGTGTTTTCCCCGCTAAGTAGCGGTGTTCAATGCCGTGCTTCTGCTCATACTTGAGCTGATCGGCCAAATTGAGGATTTCCGTAATATCCTCGGTGGAAAGGTCCAACATTTTTAAAAGGTGTTTCATCGGTCAATCCCTCCGTGTCCGCCATGAGGCGGTTCAATTGATTATAATTTCGAAATGGTTTCTTGCAAAATGGCGAGGCCCTTGTCAAGCTCTTCCCGTGATATGGTAAGCGGGGGTAGGAAACGCAGCAAATTTTGGGCGGTAAGTACCAACAGACCGTTTCCCACGCAGGCTGCAGCAACCTCCTTGGCATTGTCCGCCTTGAGCGTTGCCCCCAACATCATACCAATACCGCGGACCTCTGCAATCCCTTCCATCGCCGTCAACTTCTCCCGCAGATATGCGCCCTTTTCAGCAACTTGTTCCAAGAAGCCGGGCGCGGTAATCTTACGCAAAACCGCCAATGCGCCGGCACAAACCACCGGATTTCCTCCAAACGTGGAGCCGTGCATCCCTGCATCCATCACTTTTCCCAGACGCTCGGTACAAAGGCAGGCGCCGATCGGCAGCCCACCGCCGAGTCCCTTCGCACTGGTGATGACATCCGGCTGAATATCATAATGCTCGTAACAATAAAGCTTTCCTGTGCGCCCTACACCGGTCTGTACCTCATCGGCCAGCAACAGCACATCACGCTCCTGGCAAAAAGCTGCCAGTTCCTGGACAAACGCCTTTTCTAACGGGCGTACGCCGCCCTCTCCTTGGATCAATTCGATCATTACGCCACAGGTGTTTTCATCCACATGCGCCTTGATGCTCTCCATGTTTGGATCTGCGTAGGAAAACCCCTCTGTAAAAGGAGTAAAATAATGATGGAAACCATCCTGTCCCGTAGCCGACAATGTTGTGACCGTTCGGCCGTGGAAAGAATGATGCAAAGTAACAATCCGGTTGCAGTCCTTTCCATGCGTTTGGGTGCCATATTTGCGTGCAAGCTTGATGGCACACTCGTTGGCCTCCGCACCGGAATTTCCAAAAAAGACCTTCGAAAAACCCGTTAATTGACAGAGTACCTCTGCCAACTGGGTCATCACAGGGCTGTAATACAGGTTGGAGATATGCTGGAGCGTTGCCGCCTGTCCACTGACCGCTTCCACCCAATCCGGGTCGCAATACCCCAACGCATTGACACCGATCCCCGCCCCAAAATCAATATAGGCCCTTCCTTCGGTATCCACCGCTGTCGCGCCTTTACCACTCACCAGCGCGGTCTGAAACCGCCCATAGGTGGGCATCAGGTACGACTGTTCCTGTTGTTTCACCTCTTCAAAATGCATATCGAATCCCTTCTGTCCTGTAGGGCTACCATCCCACCCTAAAATTTCACACCATATGTTTTCATATCCACATACCCGTCTTCACTGACCTCTATGCCTTCTCCCTCCAGCAACCTGCGCTGTTCCTCAGGGCCGCCAAATGCAAACTCCGGCGCCAAGCGGCCCTCCCGGTTGACCACACGATGGCAGGGAACCGGCGTTCTCCTCCAGTCACCCACGGATATGGATTGCGGTGCAACGCCCAACCGACCGCCCGGGCGCCTCTGGGGCTGCCGGCCAAAAAGGCCACCTGCCCATAAGAGATCACCTTGCCCTTCGGCACGCGCCGCACAATATCATAAACTCGATCGTTAAAATTCATTGCGGTTCCTTCAAATATTTTCAATACAACATCGTTCCGATGCCTTCATCGGAAAACAGCTCAATCAGAATCGAATGTGGAATACGTCCATCCAAGATATGCGCACGATTCACGCCGCGCCGGACTGCCTCCACACAGCAATCAATTTTCGGGATCATCCCCCCGCTGATGATGCCTTGGTTTTTGAGGCTGGGTACCTCGCTTACATTGATAACCGGGATCAACGTATTTTCATCGTCCTTATCACGCAGTAAGCCGCGTATATCCGTCATCAAAATCAATTTGATCGCATCCAACTTTGCCGCAATGCGGGCCGCTGCTACATCGGCGTTTATGTTGAACACTTCCCCGTTCGCGCCGCCCGCCACCGTGGATATGATCGGTACATAGCCATTGCGCGCAGCGTCCATAATGATGCCTGTGTTTACGTCCACAATCCGCCCCACATACCCGAGATCCCCCTCGTTGGAGCGCAACTTCTCCGCCGTCAACATACCGCCGTCCAATCCACACAGCCCAACTGCCCGGCCACCGTGGTGCTCCAAAAGCTGCACCAAATCTTTGTTGACCTTTCCAGCGAGGACCATCTGCACAATGTCGATCGTCTCCTCATCCGTGACGCGCATCCCGCCGACAAATTGACTTTCCTTGCCGATTTTTTTCAGCATGGAACTGATCTCCGGCCCGCCGCCGTGCACCAACACCACATTGATGCCCACGAGCTGCATCAAAACGATGTCGCTCATCACGGCGTCCTTCAAGTCGTCGTTTATCATCGCGTTCCCACCATATTTGACGACCACGGTCTTTCCCGCGTATTTTTGGATATAAGGCAATGCCTGCACGAGCACCTTTGCCCGCTCGGCGGTCGATATTCTCATAGTCGATGTCTCCTCCATACTGGTATGCATCCGGTTAAAAACCATGCAATACCGGGGTTCTGTCTGACCTAGTTTTCCTCCTCAGGGTCAGGTGCGGTAATCTCCGTTGATCTTCACGTAATCATACGTCAGATCACAGCCAAAAGCCGAAGCGCCTGCATCTCCGTCGTGCAGCGTAACAAGGATGTCAATTTCATCCTCGCTCAGGACCTTCTTTGCCATCTCCTCGTCAAAGGGAATGCCCGCGCCATTTACGCATACATCGATTCTCCCCGCCTTGGAAGCAAAACCGACGTCCACCCGGTGAATGTCCACCGGCGCGCCGGAATAGCCGATAGCGCAGAGAACACGCCCCCAATTGGCATCCGCACCAAACATGGCCGCCTTCAACAGACTGGAACAGATCACGCCCTTGGCCACTGTACGTGCATCTGCATCCGAAGCGGCGCCAGTCACATTGCAGACCAGGAGCTTCGTTGCGCCTTCGCCGTCCTTTGCCACCATGCGCGCTAAACGGACGCACATCTCGCGCAATGTCTCTGTAAAGACTGCAAACGCTTCCGTATCCTCTTCAATCGGGTCGTTCCCCGCCAGGCCATTGGCCAAAATCGCTGTCATGTCATTGGTCGAGGTATCCCCATCAATACTGACCATGTTGAAACTATCCTTCACCGCCAAACGCAGTGCCTGATCCAAAACGGCCGGAGCGATGTTTGCGTCCGTCGTCAGGAAGCACAGCATGGTCGCCATATTGGGATGAATCATACCGGACCCTTTCGCAATCCCGCCCATACGGATTTTCTTACCATGGATGACAACCTCTGCCGCCACCTCTTTGACCACCGTATCCGTCGTCATAATTGCCTTGGCCGCTGCTGCGGAGCCATCCTCCGAGAGCATTTCTGCCAGCTTTGGCGCGGCTTCCAAGATCGGTTCGATCGGCAGCACTTGGCCGATCACGCCCGTGGATGCGACCACCACATCCTCGGGCTGTAAATGCAACACCTTTGCAGCAGCCTCACACATCATCTGCGCCTTCTGCTCGCCGTCCGCATTGCAGGTATTGGCGTTTCCGGAGTTGCAGATCACCGCCTGGGCGATGCCGTCCGCAATGTTGCGGCGCGTCACTTGAATCGGCGCCCCTTTGACCAGATTCTGCGTGTATACTGCAGCAGCAGCACATGGAACCTTGGAATAGATCAACGCCAGATCGGGCTTACTTTTATTTTTACGGATTCCACAGTACATGCCGGATGCCAGGAACCCCTGTGCGGCGGTCACACCGCCTTCAATGGAAATCGCTTGCATGATTCATTCGCTCCTAAAAATGGATTGCCGCCCTTAAAATGCCGGCGGTATCAGCATCAGGCCGCTGGTTTCATCCAGTCCAAACGCCAGATTCATATTCTGGATAGCCTGTCCCGCAGCGCCCTTCACCATATTATCGATGGCTGAAATGGCAATAAAGGTGTTGGTACGCTGATCCAAGTGCAGGGAGATGTCGCAGTAATTGGAATAGCGCACATTTTTAATATCTGCCACACGCCCCTCAGGCAACAAACGGATAAATGTTTCCCCGCTGTATTGTTCCTCGTACGCCTCCCGGATCTCTTTTAAAGAACTCTCTGTTTGAAGCTTTGCATAACAGGTGGCCAGGATTCCACGGTTGACGGGGAGCAAGTGCGGCACAAACGTCAACTTGACCGGCGTCCCGCCCGCCACATGGGATAGGCTCTGCTCCATCTCCGGCGTATGCCGGTGTGCCGCCACCTTATAAGCGGAGAAGCCCTCGTTCAGCTCTGGATAATGCGTATTCTGGGTCAACTTACGCCCGGCGCCCGTAACGCCGGATTTACGATCCGCAAGGATTCCCTCCGTAGAAATGTACCCTTTGCGCAGAGCCGGCGCCAGCGCCAACGGAACCGCCGTCGTATAACAACCGGGATTTGCGATAATCTTTTTCCCTCGGATTTGGTCGCGAAAGAGTTCTGGCAGTGCATACACTGCCTGTTCGTGCAATTCCGGGTAGAGATAATCCCCCCATACCACTCTTTATAGTCCTTTTCGTTTTCCAGGCGAAAATCCGCCCCCAGATCGATAAAGACCTTTCCCGAATCATAACATACTTTTGCCAATTCCTGAGAAAGTCCGTGCGGAAGCGCGGCAAAGACCACATCGCTCTTCTCTACGACTTCCTCCTGCGTACCACATACCTGATCGCAAATATGGTAATACGCCGGATAAATTTCACTGAGCGCCTGCCCCGTAAAACTCACAGAGCTAATCGCCGCCAGCTCTGCCTGCGGGTGCCCGGTCAATAGCCGGACCAGTTCCGCACCGGCATAGCCGGTTGCCCCCACAACGCCTGCTTTGATCCTCATTGTTGTCACCTTCTATTGAATGTCCAAAACGGACCTTACTTTTTTTCTTTACCGGCACCGGTTTCCTCCTTTGGTTTTGAAGGAACGCCGCCTTTTTTTACAAATCGGGCCATGCGGATCTTATAGACCGCTTCGTCTATGATCACACCCACACAGAGGCCTCCCACCGGCCCCATCACATATTGCTGTATGTATGCGCCCACAACAAACCCCAAGAAAATGCAGACGATCATCCAGAAATAACCCTTTTTCGGTTCGACCGGCTGTAAGCGCTTGGCTGCTTTCTCCACTTTGCTCACACTGTTTCGCCCCCTCCATCATAGGGCCATACCGCCTTCTGCATCAGGGCTAACACCCTCTGGGCCTCTCTTTCCACATTCTCCGGCGCCGGTCCACCCGGCACTTTACGGCCATTCACACAGGTGCTCCAGGGAGATCGCCTGGTAAACATCCTCTCCAAATCGTTCGTGGAACTGCTGGTAGTCCTCCAAGGGCAGGGTCTCCAAGGTCAAGTCGCAATCGATACAGTGCGCCACAATCGCACCGGTCGCCTTGTAGGCATCGCGGAACGGCAGTCCCTTGCCCACCAAATAGTCCGCGCAATCGGTTGCGTTGATAAATCCTTTCGCCGCTGCCTTGCGCATATTTTCGGGAAGCACCTTCATTGTATCCACCATCGGTACAAAAGCCGTCAGGCACATATGCAGGGTATCGACTGCATCAAATACAGCCTCCTTATCCTCCTGCATATCCTTATTGTATGCCAAAGGCAAACTCTTCATCATGCTCAACAACGTGGTCAGATCGCCGATGGCGCGCCCCGCCTTCCCGCGGACCAACTCCGCAATATCCGGATTCTTTTTCTGAGGCATGATGCTGGACCCAGTGGAAAAAGCGTCATCCAGCTCAATAAACTTAAATTCCCAAGAACACCACAGAATAATCTCCTCCGAAAAGCGGGAGAGGTGTACCATTGCAATGGCGATGGCCGCCGCAATCTCCATGCAGAAATCGCGGTCAGACACGCCGTCGAGACTGTTGTGAGAATAGCCGTCGAATCCGAGAAGACGCGCACTCATCGCACGATCGAGCGGATAAGTGGTGCCAGCCAACGCGCCCGAGCCGAGAGGACAGATGTTCATCCGCTGGACTGCATCCTTAAGCCGCCCCAGGTCGCGCTGGAACATCTCCGCGTATGCCATCAGATGATGTCCAAAGGTGATGGGCTGTGCACGCTGCAAATGGGTATACCCTGGCATCACTGCCCCTTTATATTGCAATGCCTTATTACACAATACTTCGATCAATTCCTTCATCTGTGCATCAGAGCACCCCACACTGTTTGCGCAAATAGAGCCGGTCGTCCAGCGCCACCTGGTCGTTCCGGCTGCGGGCAGTGTGCAGCCGCTTCCCGGCGTCCCCCAACCGCGCCGTCAGTTCCGCTTCCACAAAGGTGTGGATGTCCTCTGCCTCCGGATCGATCTCCAACGTTCCAGATTCCAGATCCGCCAATATCCCCTCAAGGCCCGCACAAATCCGCTCCGATTCCTTTTGGTCAATGACGCCACACGCCCCCAACATGGTTGCATGGGCAATGCTTCCTTCGATGTCTTCCTTTGCCATACGGCTGTCAAACCGAATGGAAGAGTTAAAGTCGTTTGTTTTTATCGAGTTCCTTGTGGAACCGTCCTGTCCAAAGTTTCATATTCTGCACTCCCAACTGATTGATGGGCGCATCGCGCCACAGTATATTCTATTATAGCGCGCCCGATCCCGACAGAACAGCCGCTCCCCCGCCAAACCGGCCATGTCAACCGCCGCCCTCTGGCGCTTTGAAACGGAACACATCGAAATCCGCATCAAATGTAGGAGGCCAGAATTTCTGTCCCATTTTCTGGCAGAAATTCTGGCGCTCTCTTCTGAATTCTACGCGACGAATCGCTAAAATCCGCCGCTTATTTTTCCACAGGCCAGTTTTTCTTCGCCATGGCGCGCACTTTGATCGGCAGCCCGAACAAATTGATGAATCCTGCGGAATCGGCCTGATCGTAAACCTCGTCCTCATCAAAGGTTGCCATATCCGAATTGTACAGGCTGTATGGAGAGGTTACGCCTGCGTCGATAATGTTGCCCTTGTAGAGCTTGAGCTTTACTTCACCAGTCACGGTTTGCTGGGTGCTGTCTACAAAAGCGGAGAGCGCTTCCCGCAATGGGGTGAACCACTCGCCATCATACACCAGCTCTGCAAACTTATTGGCGACGCTCTGCTTGTAATGATAGGTCGCCTTATCCAGGCAGATTTCTTCCAACTTATTGTGCGCATGATACAGGATTGCTCCGCCGGGGGTTTCATACACACCGCGGGACTTCATACCCACAAGACGGTTCTCCACGATGTCTGCGATGCCGATGCCGTTCGCACCGCCTACCTCATTGAGTTTTGCAACAAGGTCAACCGCACAGAGCTTCTGGCCATCGAGTGCGACCGGAATCCCCTTTTCAAAGGTCAGAGTGACGTACGTCGGCTTATCGGGCGCTTGTTCCGGGGAAACCCCCAGCTCCAAGAACCCTTCCTTATTGTACTGCGGCTCATTTGCCGGGTCCTCCAGATCGAGGCCCTCATGGGAAAGATGCCACAGATTTTTATCCTTCGAATAATTGGTCTCACGGGTGATCTTCAGCGGGATGTTGTGCGCTTCCGCATATTCGATCTCATCCTCGCGGGACTTCAAATCCCAAATTCTCCACGGCGCAATGATCTTCATCTCCGGCGCAAATGCCTTAATCGCCAGTTCAAAACGCACCTGGTCATTGCCTTTGCCCGTACAGCCATGGCAAATGGCATCTGCGCCCTCTGCCTGTGCAATCTCCACAAGGCGTTTGGCAATGATGGGACGCGCAAAGGAAGTCCCCAGAAGATATTTATTTTCATACACCGCTCCCGCCTTGACTGTCGGGAAAATATAGTCTTCGACAAACTGTTTTTTCAAGTCTGCAATATACAACTTGGAAGCCCCTGTCTTCTTGGCTTTTTCCTCCAATCCTTCCAACTCACTGCCCTGGCCCACGTCGGCAGAAACAGCAATTACCTCGCAGTTATTGTAGTTTTCCTTCAACCACGGGATGATGATCGAAGTATCCAAGCCGCCGGAATACGCCAGAACGACCTTTTTAATATTGGTATTATCTATCGCTTGCTTTGCCATTTTCATAGCCCCCATTTCTTCGTTGTGTTTTATTATACACCGTTTATGCAAAAAATCAAGCGTTTAATGTATAAATATTCACGTTATCTGTATTTCATAAATTCCAATTACCAAGCTTTCATTCTCTTGTGAAAGTGCACAAGGTCGTCGCCGGATTCCAATTTATCTTCCTATACAGAAATAGAGAAAGCCGAAGGCCCCTCTGTAATCTCTGGAACGGGTTCCAGTTCATCCGTCCCTTCGTTAAAACAATCGGGTCTATCCACAGCCCATCGCACTTCTCCTGCTTCCGCACCGTCGCAAACCAATAGAAGGCGATTTCTTCCTTTGGGAAATGTCCAAACCACTTCGTCCCGTGCGTCTTCTGCATCCACTTCAGCCAATGGAAATACAGAACCCTCCTCCGACACGAAAACGAGTTTCATGCGCCCTTTTTGTAACTTTAATTCATAGGTGATGCGGCACAATTCTTCATCTTCTGTATTCACAACAAAACATTGTTGTTTTCCATGGAACTTTGCAAAACGAATCTCCACCGCACTTTTCTTGGAATCGGAACAATTTTGTACCATGAACTCCTCAGCGTAGAGATTTTCCGACTCATCTGCAATCTTTTCGTCGTCATCATACACGCCTTTTCCGGCATCGCCACTCTGATACAAACCGGCATACGAGCCGGAAAAGCCCCGAGGCAGATCCGAAAATCCGCCGGTAAGCGGCACAAGTCCGCATCCTGTACACAAAATACACAGCAATAGGGCGACAGCGATCCATCGTTTCATCCTCAAACACTTCCTTTCTGGCCTATTATAGCACTATTTTCCCGAAAAGCAATTGTACGAACCACTCGGCTTTCCTCTGGAAAGGGCAATTCCTTCCACAATTCGCCGCCTGCCTCTTGCATGTTATGGTATAATAAGGATAATTTGAAAATGATGTGGAGGCGTTTACAATGAACGGTTTCAAACAAGTAGAAATTCAGGACCTACAGTTCAATCCTTTTACCTTGATTGATAAAGAATGGATGCTGATTACTGCGGGAAACGAACAGAAATGTAATACCATGACCGCCAGTTGGGGAGGCTTGGGGGAACTTTGGAAGCACTATGTGTCCTTTATCTTCGTACGTCCACAGCGTTACACCTTGGAATTCATTGAGAAAGAAGACTATTACTCTCTTTGTTTCTTTGATGAATCCTATCGTAAAGCGCTGTCCTTCTGCGGCAGCCATTCCGGCCGTGACTACGACAAATGTAAGGAGACCGGCCTGACCCCGCTATTCGATGAAGCCGCCCCCTATTTTGCAGAGGCGAAGATGGTTTTGATCTGCAGGAAGCTTCATAAGCAGCCAATCGACCCAGCCGGCTTTATCGATGCAACCGTCGATGCAACGTGTTATCCAGAAAAAGATTATCATGAAATGTTTGTAGGCAGCATCGAGAAGGTCTTGGTCAAAGCATAATCTCCTATAAAAGCGTCACCTCCTATAACAATAAACGCCCTGCATCGCAGCTAGCAGCCGGATGCAGGGCGTTTTATTCGACTTTTATGTGGCGCTTGCCAATATACGCTGGACCCTCTCTTAAGCAATACCTTTTTACCAATCCCCTTTGCCAGTCTGCCGCATGCTAGGCTGGCAAAGGGGATTTTTATTATACCTCAGGAAAAATAACATATTCCTGAACCAAGTGGAGCAACGTTGGGTCAACCTGTGCCGTAAGTTTTAATCCGTTCTCTGTATACTCCTCCTCCAGCACACTCCCATCTTTCCGCAGCCTTGCCGCAAGCCCGCTCTGTGCAAAAGGAAGCAACAATTCCACCCTTGTGGTTTTCACTGGAAGATTCTCTTCAATGCTTTCCAAAAGAGCGTCCAATCCTCGGCCTGTCTCGGCGCTGATCCGTACAGCATTGCCGATCATCGGAAGCTCATGCAGCGTCGGAACCAAATCGCACTTGTTCAAAACAGGGATGATTGGCCTTCCTCCACAGCCCAGTTCCGCCAACAAAGAACGCGTTACTTCCAAATGAATCTGCGCTTCACTACTGGAAGCATCACACACGTTTAGGATAATATCCGCTGTAGCCGCCTGTTCCAATGTCGAATGGAAGGCCTCGATCAGGTGATGAGGAAGCCTCCGAACCAATCCAACGGTGTCAATCAGCATGACAGTCTTTCCACAGGGCAGCTTTAACGCGCGGGCGGTCGGATCAAGCGTAGCAAACAGCATGTCCTTTGCTAGCACTCCTGCCTGCGTTAAGGCATTCATTAAGGTACTTTTCCCTGCATTTGTATACCCAACCAACGCCACTGTGATTACGCCATCTTTCTGACGGCGGCGATGCATTTGCCCACGGCGTTTCTCTACCTCTTCCAACTGCTCCTTGAGTTTGGAAATCCGCCTGCGGATATGGCGGCGGTCCGTCTCCAATTTTGTTTCGCCCGGGCCACGCGTACCGATGCCGCCGCCCAATCGGGAAAGCGTGGTTCCTTTTCCTCCCAAGCGTGGTAGCATGTATTTCAACTGTGCAAGCTCCACTTGCAGCTTTCCCTCGCTGCTTTTCGCCCGCGAAGCAAAAATATCGAGAATCAACATAGTACGGTCAATTGTCCGCACGCCGCTGATGGATTCAATATTCCGTATCTGGGTTGGAGATAGCTCGCAATCGAACACCAGCAGATCGATCTCGTACGTTTTGCAAAACGATGCGATCTCCTCCATCATCCCGGAACCAACGCAAGTGGCCGTGTCGGGGGAGGGCCTTTTTTGTGTCATTGCCCCGCATGGTTCCGCTCCAGCACTGCGCACCAACTCATACAATTCCGCCAAAGATGCCTCTACATCGTATTCCCCCGTATCAACCGCTGCCAAAAGTGCGCGTTCCGGCTGCTTGACATTTTCAATCCGCTCCAAAGGTACCTCCCCCTTTCTTGTCTTATCTTACAATATTGGATAAAAGCTTGTCAAATCAGCGCTTATCGAAACAGAAAATATCCATAGCCGCCGCCTGCCTGATTCAGATTGTTCGCCATGCTATTCGCTGCAGGCGATCCTTGCGCTTGTTGTACGGTCAGTGTTGTCCCAGACAGCGCAGCCCCCTGTGAACCTCCTTCTTCTGTCACAAAGGCAAAGTTTACCCGATAATACCCTGAACGATACTCGGTAGGCGGTATATCCATCTGAAAAACCAGTGCCGCTTTTGGAGCAAACGGCAGTGTGATGTTACGGCTTGCCGCTCCATTTCCGTTGTAGCTTCCCACTTCTGTCCCATTTCCAAGCAACAGGCGATCTTCTGCGGACAAATGCGCCTGTGTATCTCCAAAATGTTCTGTCAGTAGGGCATCCAGCGTCTCATTATCCGCAACAAAATCACTGCGCGCCGGTTTATCTGTTCCCTGCCACCGATTTAACCCAAGGCTTGTCTTTTGTTCCGTCGGCATAAATCCTCCTTATATCTCAAACAGCGCTTCCCCAATGAGATCCAACTGATCCCATGTACAACCTTTTGCATCCCATTCGTCAAAGGTCTGCGCCGCACGGTCAATAGTATTCCAGGAAAGCTCCCGGAAATCCAACAGCACCTTCAAATGTGCGGGTAAAAAACGTTGGATATAGGCCACCGCATCGGCTCGTTCTTCCGGATCATCCAATCCAGTGCAGGAAAAACAGAGCTCTTGTCCCACTGGGTCCTCTAGAATCGTGGCTTCCACCCCGATGGATTGGAACAGCTCTAAGAAAGCGCTTCGAGTGTTCGAAGTATTTTGTACCGCGCCACATTGCAGCAATACCTCCCGCCGCTCTTCTAAGGACCCATGCGCTTTCAACCCGAAGAGCGCTTCCCAACGCAAGAGTCCTGTTTCGCTAGCCGTACCGATAAAACTGTCCTGTTTACAAACCTCGAGCCGTTCATACAAAGTATCCAGCGCCGCACAGTAGGCCAACAGTTCCTGGTCTACCAATGTTTTCCCATTTAGAGTATACAGGCCTGTAGAACGCAGAGCGGAGGCCATCGTGTCCCGCGCCGTCATGAATCTGTCTCCTGAACTTGAATGCTCTGTAAGACCGCCAGTTGGTTTGCCTTCACCGGGCGGTCAACCGCCGCGCTTCCTGTTAAAACGCAATTCTCCACAGTGCCTGTGGCAAATATCTCGGCATATAGCGCGGCTGTGCGAACAGGCTCGCCCACGCCCAGTCCTGCAAAATATTTTTGTACAGCGCTTTCCACCTGACTGGAGACCATTTCAAAGGAAAAGCCTGCCCGTGGCGCTACGTTTACTGTCACCGGACAGGCCACTGCTTCCGCCGCGGCCACCGTGACCAACACGTTGATCTCCCGCAATGCTTGAAGTGATTGCTGTACCCGCTGAACCGTATCGCTGTCTGCCGGAGCCCCATTTGCCCCCAAATAAATGCCAACGGTCCCCAAACCCTTTTCCTTCGGAATTACATTTGCGGAAAAGACTCCCTCATCCTTGAGGGCCTGCTCCCGATAGAACGCCGCGTTTGTTCCATTGGAAAGGGCCGTATAGCTTTGCGTCAGGCGAGATCGCAGGGACTCGTCGCCCTCCTCATCCATTCCACCTGTAAACGCTTTTGGATTGGTCACCTGTTCAATGCCAGGAGGAACCGTAACCAATGTTGTGACCGCGCCCACCGCCGCATTTCCGTGTTTTCCCGGTTTCTCCGCCTTTGCTGGAACGGTCACCGATGTGTCGCCGACCGCCAGTATCGCCTCTTCTGTGGTTACGTAGCGTTCTCCATCCTCCCCCGGTACTGCGCACACGGTCCCTTTGTCGATCACGGCTCGATACCAGAGCGGTTTTGCACGGGAAAACAGCAAGACTCCCGAGGCCGCCTGTGCTGCACGGCGTTTGATTCCACGCTCCTGCGCGCGCAGATCCAGCAATTCCCCCTGTGCGGTCTGAGCAAAAAGTTGTTGTTCCAGCCAGTTCATGGAAGCCGTCAGAGAATAAATTTCCCCCGCTAACACTCGCAAGCGGATACCGATGTCGGATGCCTCATCCGCCGGGTATCCTGCCAATTCTGCAAACTTCTCCTGCATACGGCTTAAGATCTCTTCATATGTCTCCATCACAGATCACCTCGACTTCCGCTCCGCCATCCTCCCAGACGAGTTGTATCTGCACCACCATGGGTACAGTACCACTGCATGAAACCCCTTTCACCTGCACCTGCGGCATCTCCCGCAGGGCTTCCTGCGCCATGGCAAGTGCGTTGGCTTCCTTGTCCACGGTATCCGGCCGCAGGGTATGTATTCGGCTTCCCAGCTCCGGTTGATAGGCAAACACTCCCTGGGGGACTCGTAAACGAATGGTTGCACGCTGCAAAAGTTCCTCTTGTCCGGAAACCCTCCTTGGAAATCCCGTAGGTCCCAATAAAAAATCTCCATTTGCAAGGGCCGTATCCATTCATTCTCCCCCCTCAGCAGCGAATACTTGGCCGTTGATGACCACCTCTCCGGTATTTTTCAGGTAGATTCTCGCCCCTCCTTGGGAGAACAGCAAGAGCTCTCCCGGTTCCAAATCCATCCCCTCCATCATAGCGCCTGTGCAGACCATGCCCTCCGTGCTGTTTACCAGTACCGCCTTTGCGGCAGCTGGCGGCTGATAGGCGATCCCCCACGGTGCTACAAAAGCAAAATCCCGATATTCCCCGCTTCCCTGTGCGGTAGAACTCCCCGTCATTTGAGCCACCTCAACCGTTGGAGCCGGCTTTGTACGTCCGCCCATTTTTTCTGAAAGCCACATCCGTTCCCCTCCCTTCTCCGCAATGTGATATAACAACGTTCTCCGCTGCTGTCGAGCTGATAATCCCATGCCGCAATGTAGAGATTTTCCCCATAAGGCGTCTGCGCCGGACTGCCCAATGGGGGACACATCTCCCCCGGGTAGCAAACCTGTATGGAAAATGCGTTTCGACGCGCTTTCTGCAACAATTCTTGTGCGTGCTCGGCATCCGAACCGTTTAAATAGCGTTTGCGCTGTACACCGCGAGCCACCGCCTCCGATTCCCGCAACACTGCATCGTATTGGGCTGTATCTCCCGTGCGCATCTGCAACTCCGAAATCCGGTTCACATCTTTCCAGGTTACCTTCCATTCCATTGCCTCCCGATGAGCCAAAAAATCCACTTCCTCCTGCAGGCTTTGGCCAGAAGCATCCAGAACAGTCCCCCGAACGACTAACTCCGTTTTTAAAAAGTTCTTACAGAATCCTGCCAATACCTGCCATTCGCTCATTCCCTTTTCCACAGTGAGAGCGCCTCCAAACACCTCATCCCGTCCAATATACCCGGTAAAGCCGTACGGGACGGCATGACGCTCAAACAGCAGTTTTAGAGATGGCATGTAATAGATCTGTGGCTGTGCTTCATTATCGAGCAGCAATCCGGCGCGGCTTCTGGCAGAAAGTTCCGCTGTCGCCCCGGAACGGTTCTCCAAAAGTACCTGCTCATCCACCATTCCCTCAAAAATGACCCGGCCGTTTTCACTAGTACATTGGATGCCACAGAGATCCCCAATGTCTTCCCACGCGGGAAACCGTGCTTCCAAACTGTCTGCGGGAGCATCTTCATCGCTGCGCAGCCGTAACCGTACCGGCCTGGGAAGGCGAAGGAGTGTGCCATCCGGTTTCCATCCCACACAATTCATGGCAGCTGTACCTCCATCCCCTCCGGCAGGCGGTTTGGCCATTGTATTTGCGGATTGCATTGCCGCAATCGATCTACTGTGGTTGAAAATCGGTTGGCCACATGCCACAAGGTGTCCCCCTCGACACAAAGGTAGCTTTCCGGCCTTAAAATCCCATCATCCTCTACCGCCTCTTCGTCCTCCAAGAAGAGGAACCGGTATACAACCGCATTGGGACGCGCTTCACCAAGCATTTGCAGGGACACAAAAACGGCCCGGAATGGCGCCACTTCCGGTATACACAGAACCTGGCTTGCCCCCTCACGAAATACTGCCGCCAGCCGCTCAAAGGTGGCGGCGGCCCCCTTTCCCAGGAAGCTTCCCTTGCCACTGACAGTGCGTCTTTGGCAGCCAATGTCCTGCAGAGCCTCGCCCACATGTGGAAGGGTCAAACGCTTGACGTTCCGTTCGTATGTAACTTGTAGTGTCTCTGGATTCCTATCCCATACGAATTCGCCAAAACGCATCGCCCGCCCTTCCAGACTCATGACTGGCCCTCCTTAAATTCCTGGGGATAACGCCGCACGTCACGTTCCAATTGTTCGGATAGTTTGTCCAACAGTTCGTGGTTTTCCTCCGGATTCATACATCCACCTCCGTACAAAACGCCGTTTCCTTTTCCCTGCATAACACAGCCCATACATAGAGGCTTTCGCCTGCAAAGGATTCCAACCCTGTGCGAGTCGCCCGGAAGACTTCCGTGTCCGTTTGGATAAGATCGCCTATTAGGAGTTTCCAATCCAGTGTTCCCGTGTAAAGATAACACTGTGGCGCCTCGCCGCTCTGTTTCCGCAGGGGACGGATGACTGCCCAGGCCTCCTGTCCACCCACGGTGACCTTCTGTCCATATGTTGTTAGCAGGTATTGTACCAATTTTTTTCTAGTCATCGTTCAGGCCCCCTATACCTGCTGGAACAGAAATGCTGTGTCGCATAGATATGGTGCCGCAGCGGCCTCCGATTCCCTCCAGAGTTTCCGAGCTGTCTCCACATCCATTGCGCTCTTGTCCACTCGAACATCTCCGACTGTGAAGGCATTCTCTGCCCCTGCCGCAGCCCGCAATAGTACCCAACGGTAAAAAGCCAATGCCGCCGCAGCGCTGCACAGCGCCATATCACCTGTCATTCCGACGTTTGGCTTTGCAATGCCCAACACCTGTGCCCTAGCATTTTCACACAAAGGGCGGTACTGCCCGGCCTGCCGTTCGTCAAGCCCTGTCAACATGGCGAATTGCTCCAAAATTGCCTGTGTCTCCATCATTCCTGTTCCTGGTAGCAGAGCGTTTTCACCGCTCCATCGAAAATTTTGGCGAACCCTGCGATCGTACTGATCGCCGCACGCTCCAACTGGCGGTCGATCAGCTTGTCATAATCGGTTGTCACACCGCCTGCTTGGACCATTTCCAGTGCGCAGGTCTTGTCCAGACCAATCACGCCTTTTGCTGTCAAAGATGGTACATGTAGAAGCGTCGCCCCCAACGGCGTGACCATCTTACCCGTTCCTTGAAAGTTCAATCCGGCCTGTGCATCGCACATTTCGCTGAGGGCCAAAATCTGTTGCATGGTCGCAGTGGAGGCCATCATGGTGTTGAGTTGATACGGTGCCAGGCCACCCCAGAGGGATACCAGCCCCGTATAGTCCACTTCATCCCCCGCCGTTCCAATATTTGTTGCAGAACCGCTGTCTTCATCGCCATTCACCAACACATCGATGGCGTCGTTCAGTTGTGCCCGCGCAATATAAGCCCCAATCTGCCGAAGCGTTACGGTAAACAGATCCAACTTTTGAAACCGGAGTGCCTCATAGGACGCCACCAACATTCTTCCCCGCTTATGGAGGTGCACCAAATGGTCCTTCGTCGTAACCGTCGTTTGTGGAATCGCCGCTCCTTCCGCCACCGGCTTCAAGGCTTTATCCTCATCCGATGGCTCGGAGGTCAAGGTTCGGTAATCCATGCCGGTGATATTTGTCACAGTAGCCACCACATTTGGCAATACGTCTGCCTGTTCCATCCCCTGACGTACTGCGCGGGTGACATATTCCGGAAAAAGCGCCGCAGAGTCACTCGTCTGAAAAAATTTTTCTACCGGATCAGAGCCGGGCCCGCTAACGTGGATCTGGAAGCGCTTTAGCTGTCTCTGATAGGCATCCAGCCCTTCTAAAGGCGTCCCACGATAATTTTCCGAGGAGTCCAGTTCCTCTAGAGTCTGTGTGAAACTCTTTCCCGGAGCGCTGTACATACCCTTTTCCAATTTCAGCGTTTCATAAAAAGCCATCAATACAATCCTCCTTTTCTCCGGCTTACGCCAGTACCAAGCCGCAGGTTCCTTCCGGCTCATCCACATCTGTAATTAACAGCAGGCGCCCAGTGGTTTCTACCTGTACCTTTCCTGTCCCATCCGCGTTGACCGTCTGGTATCCCACCGTGGGTTTTGTACCGGCATAGGAAACCTTTATGTATCCCGTCATCTGTACTGCTGCATAGCCGTTGTGCACAGACAGTACCAGGCCGCAGAATTTGTCCTTGGCCGCACATGGTGCCACCGTGCCATTGGCGCTGATTTTCACCGGCATCCCAGATTTTACTTCACCAGAAACGGCAAACGTTGCCACATTTTCCCCAAATCCATTCAAAGAAATATCCATACAAATTCCTCCTTAAATCTGAAAGTCGCGGTATTCCTCCACATCACGCTTTTCCATGGGAGCCAGTTGAGGCGTTAATGGGAGCACCTGTTCGGCGCGCTTGTGAAACGCCTTCTCAAATTCCCGCAGGTCCTCCAAACCCATCGTCCGTGCTGTGCGTTCCATCACCTCCATCGGAACTTCCGGCGATACAATCCCGCACAACCGCACCAAGCTTTTTTCAAGCTCCTTGCGGTACTGCCGGCCACACGCCGCTTGTTCCCGCAAATCGGCAAACTCTTTGGCAAGCTGCCGGCGTTCTTCCGGGTTCAGCAATAGTTCCCCCTCGCCCGAAAGACTTTTCCAGACTTCCTCCATATTCCAATCCTCCTTCTCTGAAAAATTTTTGATAACCCCTGCTTCCCGCTGAGCAGGAACCGCTACAAACGACCACTCATAGGCGTCGGTCGGTTCTTCCAAAACCGTGCAGCACAGTACGCCATGGTAGGTACGTCCTTTTACATGGTCGCAGCCGCCCGTCCGGCGATCTGCCCCACAGATAGAACAGCTTCTCTTCGCAACGGAACAACCGACACTGACTTCTTTTTTAATCCCGCTGTCCAGTTCCAGAATGAATGTCTCATTTTTTTGAGAACGCGGTAAATATGCGCGTGCAACCAGACGATGGTACGCCTCCCCTGTTTTGGTAACACGTCCGGGCAATTGCTCCACTTGGCAGGCATAGATGCGTGCGGCCTGGTTTTGTACCTGTGGATTGTGGTCAAAAATTCCGGTCTTTCCCAAAAAGAGCTCTCCCAGCCGATGCAATGCCTCAATGGTGAAGCGTTCTCCATCGCGATCAACCTCATTGTCACATAGGACAACTGAAAACGTGTAGAGTTCCCCTTCCTGGAAAGGGCGCCGCGTGTATTGGTTGATCTGTTCCAACTCTTCGGTCGTCAATGATGCCTTTTTTCGGAGAATATAACCAGCTCCCTTCATTAGACAGCCTCCTTCTGTTTGCAGGTTTCTTCGATCTGAGCCGCCTGGGCATTCATCAGGCGGGCGTCCGCCAAATCCACCGCATCCTGTAATGTAATCGTATCCCATTCAATGGTAAATTTGGGTTCCAACCCATGTAGCCGCATCCAAAGCGTACAGATCTTCTCAATCACCGGATTCAGTAACCGTCGGTAGGCCTCCAACTCACTGGTGAGAATGTCGGCCTGTTGACTGGACATTCTCTCCGTAGATGACCACGATAATCCCAGTAAAAACGGCGGGATTCCCATCTTGGCCACAATTTCCTCCAACATTTGGCGCACCGGAACATTGCTATCCAAAATTTGGTTGTCCGCACCGATGGCTTTAATCGTTACATCTCCCACCGCAACAAAGTCACTCACACAATCTTTGCGCATGGCGCGACTCCATTCCTGTGCAATTTGTTTCGCCCGGTCCTTGGCAAACGCGCGGTCCGTCGCGTCATTCGACGGCTTATAGGTTACTGCAAAGCGCACATCCCCCAATCGTTCCCAATTGGTTCCAATGGTCCGGTAAATCTGCATCAGGTACGCCACTCACAAATGGCAGCCCATGCAGCAAGGAAACGCCTTTGGCACAGCCGGGCGGGGGATTTAAGGCGGAGGCAACGACCAGCTCTGGATACCGCACCGGTACGCTTTGACCCGCCTCCCGGCGGCAAACGGTCAGGGACAGTGGCGCACACTCCCTCAGTTCCACATCATCCAAAGATGCGTTATAAAGCGCGCCAATCTCCCCGGAAGTGGTCAATACAATCTCTCCGATTGCATTTCCAAAGGTCAACAATTGGGAAAGGTAACTGTTTAAAAAACTTTGAATTCCACATTCCAATGCATTTACTTTTACATTTTGTAGAAACTGATTGATTTGATACGAATTATTTTTATCCTTACAAAGGATTTCAAAACTTCCAACTAAACGGAGAATCTTGTCGATTGCCGCATCAATGATGGGAATATTTTCCCGCAACGCCGCGTATAACCGCCGTTCTCCCGTCCCTGCTGGTGCACAGCTGGAAAAGTGGGCAAAAGGTTCCTCCCACGCTGTCTGTACCGCCAGGACTTCCGGTTTTTGGGCCTGTTTTTCGCCTTTTTTTCTCCACTTCATGGCTTTTACTCCTCCCGGCGCTCTACACTGACGGCGCAAAAATCGTCCGTATCTCGACATAGAGATGACACAAAATAGCGGATATCGTCCATCGCACTGGTCGTTTTCCTTGAGTGGTATATCCTTACCCACCGTATCCGCCCAACGATAGAGTCCGAACTCTCGAATGGTGTCCGCACAATTCATACAAATTTTGATGTCCCCCTGTTTGAGCGCCACACTGACGCGCCGTATTCCATCCAAGACCTCATTTTCTGCGGGAATGATCCGGTACTTTCCGTGCCTTCGAACGGTTTCCATAAAACTGGCTGCTGAAGGATCAACCACCACGCTTTCAATTCGCCGTTCCCCACATAGTTTTGTGAGCGCTATGTAATGCTCTTCATCTGTGCGCTGTAAACCTTCTCGGCGGGAATCGTAATAATACTCGTCAATGCGATACCACACGCCGTGGGATCTCCCCCATAATCCAAAAGAGGCTGGATTTACAGTCCCATAGTCGCAGGAAACCCGGAATTCTTCTAGTTCTGCCGGTACATCACAGAGCATTGCTCTGGTCAAAAATGGATACACCAGTCCTTGTGCCGCCACCCATCGTCCTTGGATAAACCGTTCATAAAACGCTCCAGAGTAGAGCTGTTCATACCGTGCGATGATCTCCGGTTGAAGTGCCGGATTATCCGACATGGTGAAGTGCAGATACAGGGCGTTCTTCTGTTTCGCCTTGAGAATCCATTCCAAATAGAACCAATGCTGCGGATTCTCCGGGTTGCAGTTAAACCAAAACTTCGAGCCTTTCGTTGAGCAGCGGGCCAACGCCTGTTCCACAAAGGAGCGCGGCATCAATGCCACTTCATCCAATAGGACTCCGGCAAGTGTCATTCCTTGGATCAACGCCGCAGAGCTCTCATCCTTTCCACCAAAAAAGTAAAATCGGTTCTTATGACCGGCATAGGAGAGTTCCATCCAATTTTCGCTTCGGCAGACTGAACAGCCAAAACCGGCCTGTTGTAAAGCGGGCAATAGTGTAGCAAGCAGATTCCTCTTGAGAGAGCGGATGGTTCTGCCGCAAAAGGCAAAGGCCTGTCCATGAAAAGACCGGCTCGCCCAAGCCGCAAAGCCGATTCCCAAACAGAGGGTCTTTCCGCTGCGCACTGCTCCATCGCAAATGATGGCATCCCGTCCCGCATCCGGGCTTCCAGGGTACCACCAGCACATTGCATGCAACTGTTTTGGCGAAAATGGCTCAAGTTTCATCGGATTCCTCCTTTTTGAGCGCCCGCGCACCGGCTTCTAACGCTTCAAATAGGCTTGGTTGGCCTGTTTCTGCTTCCAAGCGCTCCAGGCACTCCAAAGCTTTGATACGGTCGAAAAACTTGATCTCCATTCCGCCGCCTCTCGGCCTGCGGATTTCCGCCACATTGTAGAGGTCGAGCCCTTCCAGATCTTCGGGTTTGGGGTCTTCCGAGAAAAGGAGCCGCACGGCGTCTTCTATTCCACCAAACGCCAATGTTTCATAACCTTTTTTGACCCGTCGGGTCCGATTCCGTCGGGTTTTCGTTTTATGTTCCAAGGCAAACCTCCTTTCATATATCCTGGAAAGTCTCCTTTGATTTTGCCTGAAGAAGCAAATTAATCCGAAAAATAGTTCGAACAAACAAGCAGGACAAATCTTTTCACGGATTTGTCCTGCTTGTTACGTCTCATATTTTCATCTAAATGGATCTCATATAGTTTTAAATATTATTATATGTCATATTTAATACAAAATCTCTTTTTATTTCTTAAGAATATTTTTATATTTTATTTTCTATGGTAAACTAAAAAAGACGATTGCCAACCCACATAAGGAGGCTCTTCAATGAACACATTTGCCATTGTAACCGATTCTTCCTGCGATCTTCCCGAGTCGCTCGCTCGAGAGATCGATCTCACGGTTCTTCCCCTCGCTTTTGTGATGAATGGAAGAGAATATTACAACTATCTGGATGAACGAGAAATTTTGCTGCATGATTTCTATGAGGCACTACGTGCTGGGCAGCCCTGTACCACCTCCGCGGTCAATGTGGATGCCTTTGTTTCCGCAATGGAGCCACTCCTCAAGCAGGGAAGAGATGTCCTTTGTATCGCCTTCTCTTCCGGCCTCAGTAACACTTATAACGCTGCTGCACTAGCCGTAGAAGAACTGGCGCAAAAGTATCCGGAACGTAAGATCTACGCAGTGGATTCGCTTTGTGCCTCGCTGGGCCAGGGACTATTGATCTATCTGGCAGCGCAGGAGCGCTCCAAAGGAAAACCCATTGAAGAGGTGCGCGATTGGGTAGAAAAGGAAAAATATCATCTCTGTCATTGGTTCACCGTAGAAGACTTGCAATTTCTAAAGCGAGGCGGCCGGGTATCCGCCGCTACCGCATTGGTCGGCACCATGCTGAGTATCAAGCCTGTGATGCATATGGATAACGCCGGCCATCTCATAAACATCAGTAAAGCGCGCGGAAGGAAGGCTTCTTTGCGTGCACTCGTCGATCGCATGGAACAACTGGCAATTCAGCCAGAGGAACAGACCGTCTTTATCAGCCATGGCGATTCTTTGGAAGACGCTCAGTTTGTGGCGAACGAGGTTCAAAGCCGCTTAGGTGTCCAAAAACCTATCACAATCAACTATGTCGGCCCTGTCATCGGTGCACATTCTGGTCCGGGGACAATTGCACTGTTTTTCCTCGGCAAAGAGCGCTGACCGGGCATCCCACTGCCGTCGTTTTTGAACAGGATTCTCCCTTCATCCATCTATTAAAAAGCCGCCTGCAAATTTAGCAGGCGGCTTTTTAAATCTCTCAGGATCTATCCTCTATGACAATTCATTCCCGTTTTAATTCTCCTGGTCATTTCGCTTTTGATTTGTCTCTTTTTGCGTATCGGTCTGCACAACGCAGCAGATTCCATATGAACCCCTCAAAAATAACCTCATGCCATAACAAAGCGTTTACGATTCTTTGAGGCCCACCGGAATAAAAACAACGTTTTCTTCCATTCAGTCAGGCAACAAGAAAACATCGTTTTGATGCGATTCCATGGGATGGGACGGCCGCACTGGTTCGCTTCTTCTTACAGACATTGTGGGGTTCTCAGCGGCAGATTGCGCATCTTTCGATAAACCGCAATTCCTACGAGATCCGCCAACAGCCAGCCGATAGGCACAGAAATCCAAATCCCTGTCACGCCGATCCACGGAATACTGGACAACCAGTATGCCAGTGCCACCCTCGTCCCAAGCGAAATCACGGTCAGGATGACCGACATCCCCGGCCGATTCATGGCACGATAAAATCCATACAGTAGGAAGAGCAAACCGATGCCAAAATAAAAAGAGGCCTCAATACGCAGGTATTCAACACCCACCCGGATGATCTCTGTCTCCGATGGATGGATAAACAACTCCATCAACGGGCGGGCAAAAACACATACCAATGTACTTACAAGTACGCAAAAAGCAAAGGCAGAAAACACCGCGCTCTTGATTCCCTTGCGGATACGTTCCTGTTGGTTTGCACCATAATTTTGTGCAACAAAGGTAGAAAATGCGTTGCCAAAATCTTGGACCGGCATATACGCAAAGGAGTCAATTTTGACTGCTGCTGCAAATGCAGCCATCACCACTGTTCCAAAACGGTTAATCAATCCCTGAACCATCAGGATTCCAAAATTCATGATGGATTGTTGGATACAGGTCAGCAGAGAAAGGCTGGTAATTTCCTTTAGAATCCCAGCATCCCACCGCATGTGCCGTCTTGCAATCCGCAGACTCGGAAAACGTTTCCATGTATAAATCAAAATCCCTATTCCTGAGACAAATTGGGAAAAAACGGTGGCAATGGCTGCCCCACGTACACCCCAGTGGAAAAACAGGACAAATGCCAAATCCAGGACAATATTCAAAATCGCTGAAATTCCCAAAAAGACCAACGGCACTACGGAGTTTCCAACCGCACGAAGAAGGTTCGCAAAATAATTGTAGAGAAAGGTTGCCGCAATCCCCCAGAAGATCACCCACAGGTACTCTTTCATCAGGCCCGTGATTTCTCGAGGAACCTGAAGAATCCAAACAATCCCGTCCAATCCCCAAAATACAGCGATATTTAAAATCAACGTAATCCCCGCGATTAGTCCAAAGGATAAAAACATACTGCATTTTAAGTGTTCAAAATCTTTTTTCCCATATTGGATGGAAAAAGCTGCGCCACTTCCCATACAAAGTCCCAATAGGATGGAAGTGAGAAAAACCATCAAAGTATAGGAAGACCCAACAGCAGCTAATGCGTCCGCTCCCAGGAATTGTCCGACAATCCAGGTGTCCGCCACATTGTAAAACTGCTGTAAAAGGTTGCCGACCATCAGTGGAAATGCAAACTTTAATAGGTTTCCCGTGATGTTTCCCGTTGTCAAATCCCGCTGCATGTTTCTCTCCCCTGTTACGTTACGAAATATAAACACATCTTTTTGTAATATATATTAACAAAATAATTTCTATTCGTCAACGAACACTTTCTATTTGATGTGCAAAAAAAGTGTGTTATAATCTCTTTAATCACATAGCAAAGGGATGAATGATATGTTTCTCGACGGTTTAGATCTCTTGGACCAAAAGATACTGGCTTTGCTCATTCAAAATGCGCGTTACTCCTATTCTGAACTTGGCGAAAAAGTGGGTCTTTCCCGTGTGGCTGTGAGAACGCGCATAGAAGCGCTTGAAAAGCGTGGCGTGATCGAAGAATACACTACGATTATCAACCCGCAAAAAATCAACGGTGCAGTTTCTTGCTATTTTGAGATTGAAACAGAGCCATCGCACCTTCCGGAAGTGGTCAACCGGCTTTATCAAAGCGATACCGTGACGCAAATTTACCGCATGACCGGCAACAGCAGCCTACACGTCCATGCGGTTGCCCCTTCCCAAGAGGCCTTGGAAACCTTTATTCGGGAGGAGCTTGACTGTCTTCCCGGCATTCGACAGATCAACAGCCATGTCATCCTCTCCCGCATCAAGGATGTAAAAGGCCTTCGTCTATGACCCCGGCCAAAAAGTCCGGTAGAAAGGGCGGCTCTGCCGCCATTCTTTTCAATAGGATCGAATCCCACGGCGGGATTGTTATTTCGAAAAAGGACACGACCCAATGGTTTTAAAAGCCATGGAACGTGTCCTTTTGATATAACCATCAACAAAGTGAATTTCGTAATCTCTCTTGATATAGAGGCAATAAAGCCGGACCACCAATGAAAACGAAAAATCCTCCCCGTTCCAATATTTATAAGACCATCCTCATTCAGTCATATGAAAAGGGGAACCGCTTCAAAAATCTCAAAATAGCAGGTGAAAGATTCTGAATTTTTTTTATTTTTTATCTGTAGCTACAGTAAAATAAAGGTAATCGACAAATAATTTTCCTTTTCGATTCCGTTGTTTCGATGGAATCCAAGTCATGGGAAATCTATAAAAGGATACCATAATGGATACGGGGAGGCCCACATGCGATGGTAAGTGTGAACAAGACAGCACCTCATTCCATGCGTACAAAAACAGATCGGCGGGCAGACTGTTTTCCCATCGAAGAGCCTCCATCCCTTCATACCCTCACCTCAATATGGTTGGATACGTTTTCTCCATCCCGCTGGACCATGTTTGTTAAACGCTCTGCGGACATCTTCTTTTCCCTGTTTGGATTGATCCTCTGTGCACCCGTGTTATTGCTTTGTGCGGTCGTCATTCGTTTGGACTCCCCTGGGCCGGTTTTTTACCGTCAAGAGCGGTTGACACGCAATGAACAACCCTTTCAGATCTATAAATTTCGGACAATGATCCATGAGGCGGAAAAGGATACCGGTTGCATTTTGGCATCTGTAGACGACCCTCGTATCACCCATGCGGGGAAACTTCTGCGTGCAGTACATTTGGACGAGCTTCCACAGTTGTTCAATGTTTTAAAGGGGGAGATGTCCCTTGTAGGCCCCCGTCCGGAAAGGCCCCATTTTGTAAAGGAATACAAAAAAACTGTGAATCAATATCAGAGGCGGTTTTCCGTGCGAGCTGGAATGACCGGTGTTGCCCAGGTATATGGCCATTACTACACAAACGCGGCCGATAAGACCTTTTACGATTTATGGTACTTGAATCATTTCTCCATATGGCAGGACATTGCACTGATTGGGATGACGGCCAAACATTTATTGGGATAGCATGGATCATTCCACCCATTTTAAAAATTGCCGCGCGTGTGTTCTCTTTCTTTGGAGGGACACAAGACGGCATCTATTCTCGTCTTTAAAAACATCGATGCCGTCGCAGGTTGTTCGCATCCCTCGTATGAAAAAAGTCCGCAACCAAGCCTCATCTTTTTCGCTACTGATGGAATCGATTGGGCAACATAAGCTCTCCGCCCTCTGGTAGGGGGCTCAACTTGTCAAAATCAAATGCTGCAACGAGGGATGAGAGCACGACGGACCGTCTTCCTGGCGAATCTATAAGCCCAAAGGAATAAAGGCCAAGCAGTGCCATTCTGATGATCGTTTCGTCTTGCCATGAAGAGAAAACCGGACTGGCTGCCGTTTTTCTGTCCAAATTTTTTGTGAGATGGCCCGCTGGGAAGGATGGTTTTTATTTGTTGAGACGTTTGTTCCGATGGCTCGGCTATGCCGGCTATCTCCTCTGCTGTATTCTGGCGTTCTGCCTCTATCCGCTTGTGCGCCATTTGCCCCCTTACAAGGGGCTCTGGCTCTTCGCAGAGCGCGGAAACGACGCGCAAGACAATGCCTTCCATCTTTTTCAATTTGTCCGAAAAACTGCGCCTTATTTATCAGCCGCCTATCTCATAGATCGAAAGTCCCCTGACTTTGTACGTGTAGCCAGGCTGGGGCGAACCATTCAACCGGGGAGCTTCTCCCATTATCTCGCATTTGTCTGTGCAGACGTAAAAATAAGTACCCATATTATGGGCTATTCCCCCAATCCTTACTTGTTCACAAAGCTCAAATTTGACCGTATGTTGCCTGGCAAAAAAGTGTTTTTGCAACACGGAATCCTTTATAATTCCATTTCATCTCTAAGCGCAGAACGTATCCACGTAGATCTGTTTGTTTGCAGCGTTCCAAAGGAATATCATGAACTCTTAACGCTCTATCATCACCCGAAAAGAGTTGTTCAACCACTCGGCCTGTGCCGCTATGACCGGTTATTTCAAGCGCATTCCGAAAAGAGACAGATTCTAGTCATGCCGACTTGGCGCCTTTTCTTGCGCAATTGTTCCAACCGTACCTTCCAAGATAGCGGCTATTTTCAAAGTTTCCATTGTTTGCTCTGTCATCGAAAACTTCATGCGCTGTTAGAACAATACGATTATGAACTCGTATTCCAATTGCATCCGGAGATGCAGCATTTCACACCCTGTTTTACAAACAGTCACCCGCGAATACATATCTCGACTGCCCCACCGGATACGCAGTCTCTCCTAATGGAATCAAAACTTCTGATTACCGATTATTCCAGTGTGTTTTTTGACTTCTCGTATCTGAAAAAGCCACTGATCTACTTTCAATTTGATTCGGAGGATTTTTTCTCCGCACAGTACCGTCCGGGATATTTTGAATTTGAAAAAGACGGATTTGGACCAGTCTGCCGGAAGGTGGATGAAGTTTTAAATGCCCTGCAAACGTATCTGGCAGGGAACATGCAGCTCCCCAGCCTGTACAAAAAGCGCGTGGATACCTTTTTCCCTCCCCCGCGCACGGACCACTGTGCGCAGACCTTTTCAGCCATACAGGACCTTCTTTCAGATTCTGGCAAATGATAAACCGCACCGCGAACCGAGGCCGATTGTAAAGTGCAAAGGAGATGCATTTCATGTCTCCATCGATCAGCATAGGGGTGGCTGTGTACAATGTAAAAGCGTACCTATCCGCCTGTCTTGACAGTATCCTGCGGCATACATCGGAGGAAATCGAAGTGCTCGTCGTAGACGACGCCTCTTGTGATGGCTCTGGCGGTCTTTGCGACAGCTATGCAAAAAGATCCCCTTTTATCCGCGTCATACATTTTCCATATAATTGTGGAATTTGTGCGGTGCGCAATACGATTCTCCGGGAGGCAACTGGGAAATGGTTGTTTTTCGTCGATGGCGACGACCTTCTGCCGGAGGAATTTTCTGCCGTTGCAAAGTCTCTTCTTCATCTCCCCTACGATCTGATCTTTTTTGATTACATAAGTTGTCAGGAACAGGTCTTTCGGCACACCGCCTCCATCGGGCAGCCCGTCATCGAGCTCTCCCCACAGGTTTTAGAGGCCTATTGTATCTCTTGCGCCACCGGCGCCCCTTGCCGACTGGCAGACGCCCGCCTCCATTCGGTACGCTACACATCTGTCTGGGCCAAAGCCTACCGCCGAGCTTTCCTGCTGGAACAAAACCTGTGGTTTCCGGAGAAACAGGAAAAGTCGCAGGATGTCCTTTTTAATACACTTGTTTACTACGCCTGCCGTTCCGCCGCATATATCCCTGTTGTCATGTACGGTTACCGCAAACATCCAAACTCGGTCTGCAACCGGTATCATTCGGATTTCCTTCCGGGAATGGAGCAACTGATGGAGCGCAATCTTGCGCACATTACCGAATTCTTTCCAGGGCGAGAAGACCTTTTGGACGACTTTCTCCACTACCGTGTAGCTGGAATCCTGCTGGATACAATGCGGCTCTCTATCTTTCACCCTGACAACCCCATGAAGTATCACCAACGCCGCCAAGCGTTCCACGCGCTGCTGGAATATCCGCGTTTTTCCGAATGCCTTGCAAACTTGGATTTGACATGTTATTGGTTGGAACGTCAGTTTCTTTTAAACTGTGCGCGGAAAAGAAGATTTTTCTCTTGACGCTTGCTTATCGGTATCCGTGGATTTTAAAAGGATATGGTGGGATCATGCACCGAAAAAAGTATTGGAAAGCAAAATGGATGTGGGGATACCATGCAAATGAAACTGGTCAGTATTATCGTCCCCATCTATAACATGGAGACATTCGTTTCCCGCGGAGTACAATGCCTGAAAGCGCAAACCTATCCAAACTTGGAAATTCTTCTGATCGACGACGGCTCGACCGATGGAAGCGGTATCGCCTGCGACCAGGAGGCACAGATGGACCGGCGTATTCGGGTATACCATACGGCGAACCGCGGGGCCGGACCGGCCCGCAACCTTGGAATTCAACAGGCGACCGGAACATACCTCCATTTTTTCGATGTGGACGATTTCCTTTATCCAAACGCCATCACGCTTCTTGTGGAAGCCGCGGAAAAAACCGGGGTTGACTTGGTGGTGGGCGGATTTTCTGTGGACGATCACAACCGGAATCAACGTTGGGTCCCCAAAGCAGACCACCAGTATCGGACCGGCGAACAAGTTCGCCGCCATTTTTATCCGTATATGTGGATGTTTGGGGAATGGGGAATCCTCCAGTCGGTATGTTTTAAACTTTTTCGTACCGCGACTGTCCGAAAACACGCTGTATCCTTTCCCGATCTCCGCCGCAACCAGGACGAGGTTTTTCTGGTAGAATTCGTTCACATCATGAAGGACGTGTATTTCATCCCCGATATTTTATACCGTTATTTTGCCAACGACCATGCGCGTCTTTTTCGTAAGGTCCCATACGATTATTTTCCCATCGTCCAACAGGCCACACGGCGAATCATGGAATTGGTCCTAAGCTGGAATCCGAAAAACCGTGCGGTGCGGGACAAGCTTCTACAGGACTATTACTATAAAACGTTTCAGAGCATCTGGTTTCTTTTCAATCCATATAGAAAACGTTCCCACCGGCAACGTTATCGGAGGATGGTCGAAATCGTAGAGTCCTTCCTCGCGGCTCTTCCCGACCGCAGTTTTGGCGAAAACGCGGCGGTCTACCGGTACATGTGTAACCGCCAGTACCTCCGCCTTTATCTGCGGATGTGGTATTTCACCTGGAAACACCGAAACGACTGAAAAGGGAGGGGGACACTTGCGCACAAGGGCTACTGCCAAGAATGTTCTGTGGGGCCTTTTCCAACAGGCGGTTCTGTGTTTCCTGGGTTTTTTCTCACGCCGCGTGATGCTGAACACCATTGGAACCACAGGGGTCGGTCTGAACGCCCTGTTGACAAACGTTTTATCTGCCCTCACCCTTGCGGAGATGGGGATTGGGACCGTGATTGTTTATCACCTGTACCGGCCGTTGGCTCAAGGAGACAAACGGGAAGTCTGCCGCCTGATACAATTTTACCGAACGACTTATCGCAAAGTCGCTGGTGCGATCACTGGACTTGGATTATTAGCAATTCCATTTCTACCGTCCCTCACGAAGGGGGTATCCTATAGCCGGCTCTATGTAGCAGCGGTGTTTCTGCTCTTTCTTGCACAGATGGTTTGTTCGTATTTCTTTTCTTACCAGCGTTCCCTGTTGTCTGCGGATCAAAAGCAGTATATTGTCTCCATCGTGGATCTACTTTTCCGGGGTGCTCCACCATCGGCGGAGTCCTTGTATTGCTCCTGACGCATGAATTGCTTGTTTATCTCGTTTTTCGGTTCTTCACAAGCCTTTTCAACCATCTGGCCCTTTCCAAACAAGTAAACCGGCTGTATCCTTACCTAAAACAAGCAAAAGAGCCGCTTTCTCCCGAAAGGAAAAAATTGCTCTTTCTCGATGTGCGCGACCGGTTCGCCGGCAAACTTTCCTGGACACTCACCAGTTGTATGGATAACCTTTTCATATCGCTTTTGGTAGGGACTGTCCAAGTCGGCCTATATTCCAACTATACTATCGTTTTCCGTACTCTGACTAATGGCGTGAACCAAATTTCCGCTGCCATGAGCGGCAGCATTGGAAACCTGTTGGCGACCAGCAGCAAAGAACAGGTGGATTCTACCTTACAGAAGCTTTTATTCGCGATGTATTGGATTGCCACCTTTTGCAGTACCTGCCTGTTTTGCTTGATCGATCCATTTATCTCTTTTCTCTTCGGGCCTGCGATGGTCCTAGACCGGCCCATCGTGGAGGTTTGCATCCTCAACTTCTTTTTGATGACCATGCGGATTCCCCTTTGGAATATGGTCGGCGCCTCGGGGCTCTTCAAAAAGGATAAGTATATTTCCCTCTTTGGGGCATTCGTCAACCTCATCGTGTCGTTTATACTCGGAATCCACTTTGGCATGTTAGGAATTTTCATCGGCACCACTTGTACCTACGCCACTCAGTTTCTTTTAAAGACCATTTTATTCTACCATTGTTTTCTTCAAAGGTCCTGTGCAACATTTCTTAAAAAAATTGGACTTTATCTCTTTCTTTCACTGGCAATTGCCGGGACTGCACACAGAATCTGCATATGGATTTCTACAGGAACAGCGCTCCTGGACTTTGTTCTTCAGGGATTGGCCTCTGCTGCCTTCCCTCTGGCCATCAACACTGTGCTGTTTTTTCACACAGACTCCTTTCATTCGCTTTGCCAGTCCTTTGTGAAACTCCTACATCATACAAATCACTCCGGTCAAAAGGGCGGTGAACCATCTGAATCCATCATCTAAACAGCCCTATAGGGAACCATCCAATCCACCAATCAAACCGGAACAAATTCGTTTTGACGCCTGGTTGATCTGCTTTTATTATCTTTGCATGCCGCTCACCTTTATCACGGTTGTCCCAGGCATATCTGCGCTAAAGGTTGTGACTGTCCCACTCTCCGCATTTTTTCTGTTCAGCCTGTTCTTCTCAAAGGAACGGGCGATTTCTTTCAATAGCGGACATCTGTGTTACGCACTTCATCTTCTCTATATGACCAGCACGCTGTTTTTCTACCGCGATTTAGAGAGTATTACCGTGGTCAGGGATGTCGCGTTTGCTCTGTTTTTCACCCTCTTGGCAACTTGCCGCGTGTACAACCGACTGGAGCGCCGCCTCCTATCCCACACATGGCTGCTCGTGGGGCTGATCTGCATGTTCCTCTGTTTTTTTAGTAAGCAGACCCTTTACGAAGGCCGGACCGCTATTGTCATTTTTGACTCAGAGGAAGATCCCAATTTCTTTTGTATGTATTTTATCTTTCCTATGTTGTTCGCCCTAGAGGCATGGATGCAAGGCCGCCACCGCCTCCATTGGCCGCTCCTGTACTGTATCCTGCTCTTCTATGCCGTTCTTCGGACTGGTTCACGGGGCGGCCTCGTCGCACTCGTATCCGGTGTATTTGCCTATATTTTTCTAGCCGTCCGGAAATCCCCTGTAAAGCGAAACATTCTCCCCGCTGTGCTCTTGGTGGGGATCGTGGTATGGACCATTTCTATATGGTTTCTTCCAGAAGCACTACGCAGCCGCTATCATTGGGCGCAGATTCTAGCGGATCAAGGGAGCGGCCGTTTTCCCATCTGGTCGTATCTTCTCGGCCAGATTTGCACCAATGCGTCTGCCTTGGTCCATGGCTTTGGAATTTGTTCCACGGCCGGACAATTGACTGCCGCAGGATTTCTAAATACTTACGCCCACAACCAATGGATTCAAACCTTATTTGACCAGGGACTGCTCGGCCTATTCTTCTATGCGGCTTTAATGGGCGCCTGTCTGTTCCGAAATGTTCGAAAGCAACCCTTGTTTGCCTGTGGGCTGATTGCCACGCTTGTATGTTCGTTTTCCCTCAGTTTTTATACAAACAAGCCGTATTTAAATGTTTTTATGATGTGCTGCATGACCTTTTCGGAAACCTCACCCATGCGGGCCAACAAAACCACATGCCCGCCTCATCTAAAACATATGCATCCGAATTCCAGACCATCCGGTTTTCAGCGGGAGGAAAGCAATCATGAAAAAGGTCTCCATCATTGTCCCCGTATATAATGAAGAGGCTACGATCGTCCGATGTATCGATAGCTTGTTGGCGCAAACATACTCTCTTCTGGAAATCCTTGTCATTGACGACGGTTCCTGTGACAAAACGCGTATCCTTCTGGAACAATATGGCGGGCAGATCGTGCTTCTCTCCCAGCAACATCGCGGTGTTGCATCCGCCCGAAATGCGGGCTTGTTGCGAGCAACGGGCGACTTTATACTGTTCGTCGATGGGGATGACTATTTAGAACAAAACTGCGTGGAACAGGTCCTTCAAAAGCAGCAAAAAAGTGGTGCGGACATCGTCCGGTTCTCTTACCGCCTGCTTTATCCAGATGGACACATCGAAGAACCCCTCTCTTATTTTCAGGAAGAACAACTCCTTTTAAAAGGCGCATTCTGCAAAAACATTTATCCGTATTTCTTGTCATCCATTCGGTTCAACTCGGTTTGGGCAACTCTATACAAGCGGGAACTGCTTGCTGGGGTGGTTTTCCCCGTACATATGAGGACCGCAGAGGATGCCGCTTTTTCTTTAGAGGCGTACACGCGGGCGCAAAGCGTCTTACTGGTCACAGACATTCACTATTTTTATATGCAGACTCTCACCGGGCTGACCAAACAGGGACTCCATTTGTTCGAAAAAGTTTGGTGCAACCTGTGGCTTCTAAAATATATTTTGAACAAGCTGGACGCTTGGGGAATGGACTCGCTTTTCAACCGTCTAAAAGTCTATATTCGTCCGTTATGGCTTCTCTTTTCCAAATGTAAGTCCAGACGGCGCAGATGAAATGGAGGAATCTATGCGGCTACAGGTTCTTGTTGTAACGCGCGGCCAAAACGATCATCGTTTGGTCTCCCAAATGAATCTTCAATGCGACGCCATTTTTGGAAATCAATGTGACCGCCATACATCCGAAATATTTTGCTACAATGGATACACCATCCGCTATGAATCCCGGGCCGAGTGCGGCGTTGGATTCAACCGAAACACGGTCTGGATGTACGCGGATGCGGACATCTGCCTATTTGCCGACGACGACGTCCGCTATTGGAATGGATATACAGAACGGGTTCTGGCAGAGTTTGTCCGTCATCCAGAGGCGGATGTCATTCTATTTAATTTTTACAGCACCAATCCAAAGCGGCAGGAATACCAGATTCCAAAATGGACGCGCGTCCACTGGTACAATGCCCTCCGCTATGGCACATACCGCATCGCTGTCCGCACGGCTCGTGTCCAACAAGTGCACCTTGCGTTCTCCCTTTTGTTCGGTGGAGGCGCCCGCTATGGCTCCGGGGAAGATACGATTTTTTTACACGACTGTTGCAAGCGCGGACTGCGGATTTATGCAAGTCCCCTCTTTCTCGGCGAAGTCTCCCATTTGACTTCCACATGGTTTGAAGGCTATACCCCTAAGTTCTTTCACGACAAAGGCGCGCTTCTTGCACACCTGTTTCCACGCCTGGCAAAGCCGTTCGGTTTCCTTCTTTTACTACGGCATCCAGAATTTCTAAGCAACGGCCTTGGCTTTCAAAAGGCTTACCAGTATCTGAATGAGGGCATTCAGGAATATCTTGGAAGGCCCTTAAAAGAGGTTTCCCATGAAAAAACGGCTGATCTTCGTCAACAATAATCTTCATAGCGGCGGTATTCAGCGGAGTCTATTGAATCTGCTCGCCAATCTCCAGGGACAGTGCCAGATCACTTTGTTGCTCATGTCCGACACGGGAGAATATCGAGAACAACTTCCTCCGGAAATTCAAGTATTGCACTGTCCTCCATTATTGCGTATACTTGGTATGAGCCAACGGGAACTCTGGCCTAAAGCAAAGGGACTCTACTTTCTGCGTTCCTTCTTGGTTGTTCTATGCCGGATCATTGGCAATTCTCTTCCGCTTCGCGTTTTGTCTTTCTTTCAAAAACAATTGGGGCCTTACGACATCGCCATATCCTGTATGCAAAGCGAGCGGCCTTCGATTTTATACGGTGGCGCCAATGAAATTGTCTTGTACCGTATTCAAGCGGAGAAAAAAATCGCCATGGTACATGCAGATATTTTACATTGTGGAAGCAATACTCCGGCGGTTCGAAAATTGTACGGCCAGTTCGATTCCATCCTCACCTGCTCCAAAGGATGCAGGGACCACTTCCTTTGTGCTTTTCCGGAACTGCGGGACCTCGTCCGTGTTGTACCAAACTTTCACGATTTTGTGGGAATCTCGTATTTTTCCAACCAGAATCCAGTGGTATACCCCAGGGACAAAATCCATGTAATTACGGTCGCGCGGTTAAGCGGAGAGAAGGGGCTCGAGCGGGCACTCGAGGCTGTACAGGCATGTGTGGCGGCGGGTATCCTTATTTCCTATCAGATTGTTGGGGATGGACCCAAGCGGGCTGCTCTGCAAAAATATGCCGTAAAACTCGGCGTATCTGCATGCGTGGCTTTCCATGGATTCCAGGAAAACCCTTACCGGTTTATGCGAAATGCAGATCTCTTTTTACTCCCCTCCTACCACGAAGCAGCCCCTCTTGTTTTTACGGAGGCAAAATATCTGGGACTTCCTATCTTGGCCACCCATACGTCGTCCGTGCGGGAATTGATACTGGAGGACCATGCAGGATGGGTCTGTGAAAATACCACGCAAGACATTGTCCATTGTTTAAAACAGGTTTGCAGCAATCCCAAGGTACTCAAAGAAAAGCGGGACTGGTTGTCCCGCCGGATGTACACCAACGAAGAAGCGGCAAAACAATGGAACAATTTACTCAACAATCAGGAACCTTGAAAGGCGGGATACGATGAAAATTGCAGTTGCCGGAACCGGTTATGTCGGTTTGGTGACCGGTGTTTGCCTAGCTGAGCACGGCCATACGGTTACGTGCGTCGATGTGGATGAACAGAAAATCGCCCAGATGCAGCGCGATATTTCTCCCATTTATGAAGATGGGCTTTCCGAACTGATGAAAAAGAACCATGACCGGCTTTTCTATACAACTGATTATAGAGCCGCCTATGCGGATAAAGATGTCATTATCATCGGTGTTGGCACACCGGAAAAAAAGGATGGCAGCGCCAATCTCTCCTATGTGTATGCAGTCGCAGGACAAATTGCAGAGAGCGTCACACAGGACTGTGTTGTTGTGGTAAAATCCACCGTCCCCATCGGAACAAACGATAAGGTAGAGGCCATCTTGAATGCCAAGAGCAAATCCTCCATCCGCATTCGTGTGGCATCCAATCCAGAATTTTTGGCCCAGGGAACTGCGGTGCACGACACATTGCACGCTTCGCGGATTGTCATTGGTGTGGAAGAGCGCGAAACCGGCGAACTCTTAAAAAAGATGTATCAGGACTTCGACGCCCCTATTCTGGTGACCAACCGCAAAAGCGCAGAAATGATTAAATATGCCTCCAACGATTTTTTAGCCTTAAAGATTTCCTACATCAATGAGATTGCACTTCTCTGTGAACTGGTAGGCGCCGACATTGACGATGTTACACGAGGAATGGGATTCGATCCCCGTATTGGAAATAAATTTTTACAGGCGGGTATTGGATACGGCGGCAGCTGTTTCCCAAAGGATACCAAAGCCCTGCATTGGCTTGCCAATTTTCATGACTACGAAATCAAGACCATCAAGGCGGCAATCGAAGTCAATGAAAATCAAAAGCTGAAGCCTATCAAGATTGCCCGAAAGTATTTTGACAGCTTAGAGGGTTTGACCATTGCCGTTTTGGGATTGACCTTCAAGCCGGGTACGGACGACCTTCGGGAAGCGCCGTCCCTTGTAAACATCCCGATTATGCTGGACGATGGGGCACATGTAAAGGCTTGGGACCCTGTTGGGACAGAAAATTTCAAAAAACGTTCTCTGGGCGACATCAAATATTGCGATACCATCGAGGAAACCTTGGATGGAGCAGACCTGTGTTTTATTTTCACAGAATGGCCTGAAGTAAAAAATTTGGACATCTCCTTGTTTTCCAAGAAAATGCGACAAGCGATTATCATCGATGGGCGCAATTGCTACGCACTTGACCGCATGGAGCAGCAGCCCGTAATTTATCACAGCATTGGCCGTAGAACCATTGTCAATCTTGAGCCATGATCCATAAAGCAATCCCATTGTGTCCGAAAGAAAGGCCTTTGTAGAGAGCTTGTATACTGTCCCGACCGGTTAGCTTCGCATGTATAGATCCCTTAACTGGCGGGTCCGCTTTGCCGGCAATGGAAACATTCAATGAGTGCATCGATACAAATGAAGCTTAGCATATTCGCGATAGGGATTCCCTACCTTTTCGGAGATTATCCTTATTAAAAATATTCATTTGTTTGATGATGAATATTTTTAGATTTTCTTTTAGGAAGATTGCTTTGATAAGCGCAAAATGCAGCGTTGAATATGTTTATCCTATTATGGAATATTCATAGAAACAACATGTTGTTTGTTTCCCTCGTCCAGAGAAGCATATTACCCAGAGTGGAAAACATCTAAGAATCGTATGCGAACGCTTTAAAAGGTGGAGCAACAGCAAACGAAGTGGCAAAATGTATACAGGTTTGTTTCAGATTGATTCCTGTTTACCATTTTGTATGGATTCTTCAAAACGGTCAGTCTTTAACGATTGGCCGTTTTTTTATGCAGAAAAGCCATTTTCCCCGTTCCAGCTCTTACATCCTCCACAGGATAAAGTAAAGGAACGCCTCCCCCGCCCGTAGAGCGGTTGAAAAGCGTTCCCTTATCATTTTATTTCGTTTCAAAAATTCGATTGCCGCGGCCGCATACTCAAAAAGCTCTTTCCCTGTACCTTCTTACGGTGCCGCCGGTTGGCTCACGGTCTGCTGGGTTTCCCCTTTGTCCTCTAAGAGAGTGATGTTCACATCCCGGCTCTGTCCATTGCCCCCGTTCTGAGATGGCTGGTACAGCGTCACCGTAATCTCTTCTCCGGGTTTATGGCGGCCTAAAACAGCATACAGATCTTCCATATTCTCAATCGTATCGCCGTCTGCCTTCGTGATAATATCTCCCACAGCAGCTCCTACTGTCGCAAAACTGCTCTCTGGGTCAATCGCAATGATTCGGACACCACTGGGCAAACCAGCCAGCTGCGCTTGCATCCCCGCAACATTTCCAGCTGTAATGCCCAGACGCGCGCGGCCACTGACATAGCCACGGGAAATCAGGTCATCAATGATGGACTTCGCATGACTGACCGGTATTGCAAACCCCATGCCTTCATAACCAGTGGAAATAATTTTGTTGGAATTGATACCAATCACCTGGCCATACATATTGACCAGCGGGCCTCCGGAATTGCCGGGATTGATTGCCGCGTCTGTCTGAATATACGTCATGCCATTGTCACTGTTGGACTTCAGCGTGCGGTTCAAAGCGGAAATATACCCACCTGTCAGTGTACTGGCGAAATCCAAACCGCCTGGATTTCCAATTGCCAGCACCTCATCGCCAATTTCCATCTGATCAACATCACCAAATACTGCAGGTTTTAGACCATCCGCTTCAATTTTTAAGATGGCTAGATCGGAAGTTTTATCATACCCCACGACCACCGCATCATATTCCGTCTCATCCTCATGCAGAATGACCGAAACATTGTAATCTTTGGAATATTCCACCACATGCGCATTGGTAATGATATAACCACTCTTTGTCGCAACAATCCCAGAACCTTGGCTGAGCAGACCGGTCCCGTCGTCCGCAGAGGTTTCTACGCCGACTACACTCTCTACAACCTGGCGATAGACCTCTTTCGCGCTCATCCCGTCTCCTTCTGGGCGGGGCTCAATCACCATGCCAGCATTGTCCGGATCTGTCGCATCGTTCTGCGGTGGAGTATTCTCGCCTCCCTCTGGGGAGGTTCCCTCCTCTGGCACAGGTTGACTATAAGATGGGCTTTCACTTTCTGCCGTTCCTCCCTGCTCCATCTGGCGCACCGCTGTATTAATACTCACTACGCAAAAAGCCACTAAAAAAAGACCTGTTAAAATGCCGAGAAACCACAGGAACGCTTTTAATCCACCACTCATCTTACGACGCGGTTCCTCGGGGTTCGATCCCGGCTGTCCTTCCTGGGGCGGCTGTGGCGGCATGGCCCCACCAACTGGCGGTTGGCCTGGCTGCTGATGATAGTTCCAGTATGCTGGTTGTTGTGGATATGGCGGTTGGTACGGCGCCTGCGGATTCGGGTAGGAACCGTAGTAGGGTTGGGGTTGTCCATAGGGGGCATTGGGCGCTACATAGGGGTTTTGGTACTGCCCGTATTGCTGATAGGGATTTGCATACGGCGGCATGGGATGTCCTTGCTGTGGGGGAACACCCGCCGGCCCTTGGTGCGAGCCAGCCGGCGCCTGTACCGGTTCATACGAATTCGGTGCGTCCTTGGAACGATCTCCCTCTTTTTCCAAATGAATTTTTGGCGGTATTTCCGTCCCATTGGAGGACTGTTCCTGTATCTTTTCCCGATCGGACGGTTCTTCCGGATTCATGGCAGGCGCGGAATCGTTCTTCCTGCTTGCCTGCGATTCTACCGTTTTGGTTTCATCGCGTCCCGTTTCTTCCCCCTGGAAAAGCGAAGAATCCTTTCCCATTGTCTGCCCGTCCGGAATTTCTTCCCCGAAATCTCTGGAATCTGTTCCGAATGCCGCTGCTTGGATCTCCGATTTATCGGAAAAACCCGCAGGCAAATCCTCTACCGGGGCTATGTTTTGAGAAAAACGTTCCGGAATGGGCGTGTCCGAAACCGGCTCTTCCACCATTCCCTTTTCATCTGCCGGTGCTCCACTGTCTGGCAGCAGATCGGAGGAGGTTGTCTCTCGTGGCGTTTGGGCTATGTCCTCCCCAGATTGCTGAGCAGTTATTGCGGCAGGCTCTTCCCCTGAAAATTCCTTTGTTTTCATCGCTGGTTCTTCGGAGGTAGGGGATGGCACAGGAACCTCTGACGTGGGAGGCTCAACACCCATTCCAGATTCCCGGTTCCAATCGGTATCGCTCATAATTTCTCCTCCTTTTTGTCCTTTGCAAGATCCTTTTCCTTTTTACCGGCTTTTAGCTTTGGCTCTTCATGCTTTGGAATCCAAAACTCAAATTGGCAGTATTCATTTTCAACGCTCTGCACAGTGATCTCTCCGCCGTGCAACTTAATAATCGTCCGCACAATATAAAGCCCCAATCCCATGCCATTTTTATCCTGGCTGCGGGATTTATCGGTTTTATAGAAGCGGTCAAAAATCAGCGCAATCTCATCCGCTGGGATGCCAGCGCCGCTGTTCTTAATTGCAACAGAGGTTCTATCCGGCAGGTCTTGAATCGTCAACTGAATATATCCGCCCTCATTGGTAAACTTTACGGCATTTTCAATTAAATTATATACAACCTGATGCAACATATCCGGATCGCCATCTACATAGAGGCTTTCCGCATTTTCCAATCCCAATACCTGTATCCTTTTTTGTTCGATGCTTTTTTCGAAGGAGAGCAACGCCACAAAAATAGTGTTGGTCAGGTCAAAACGAGCCATATGCAGCCGCAACTCGCCGCTGTCAATCCGCGAAAGATCCAGCATAGTGCGCACCAAACGGGATAGTCGCTTGACCTCCTGGGAGACAATTTGTAAATAATGCGATTGTTTCTCAGGCGGGATCGTTCCATCCAAAATACCGTCGATAAAACCAGCGATCGTGGTCATGGGCGTTTTCAGCTCGTGGGAAACATTCGCAATAAAATTCCGGCGGACACTTTCGCTGCTGGCCAATGACGAAGCCATATTGTTGAAAGCCAGCGCCAGCTGGCCGACCTCATCCTGACTGGTCACCGGTACACGCACGCTAAAATTTCCCTCTCCAAAGCTTCTGGCTGCCAACGCCATATCGCGCAGGGGACGTACAAGTTTATAAGAAAACATCCAACTGATGCAAAACGCCACCAAAAAAGCGGCAACCGCTGCCAAAAGGAACATCTTCATCAGTTCGTTGCGGTATTCGTTAAAGGAACGGGCGCTACATGCTGTAAAAACCGCTCCAATGGTTGTACGCGTTCCATCCAAATTGGAAATCCGGATCGGTACCCCCACCACATAGTACGGCGAGTTATAAATACCATCCACGGTTCCTTGGCCACTGTAGGGACCCATCAAGGCTTTATCCATCGTTTTTCGGGTAAACGTCGTCTCGTTTACAGTACCGCCGCTGCCAAATGCGCTCAACACCCATTCCCCGGCCCGATTGGTTACGTAAATATCCGCATCCATATTCTCAGAAAATGCATTCATAAAGGACTGCATTCGTTCCGTATCCAAAAGGATATAATTATCCCCCTGCACGGGGGTCGCACTTGCAGCGGCAATCCCCGCTATGCTCTCTGCATTGCGCCGGAGCAGGTCCTGTTTTTCATCCTGCCAATAGGATTTGATAAATACCAACATCACCAAACCCAACAGGAAGAAGCTAATCAGGATGATCGCCAGCGTGACCCGCAAATATTTTTTAAACAGCGTTTTCTGCATGCTTCTTCGCTCCAAGTTCTTTCAGGGAACCCACCCTTAATTTGGATCTTTGACCTCAAATTTGTAACCTACGCCCCAGACGGTCTTGAGCGCCCACTGGTCAGAAACCCCCTCCAACTTTTCGCGCAGGCGTTTGACATGGACGTCCACCGTGCGGCTATCGCCATAATAGTCAAATCCCCACACCTCGTCCAAAAGCTGGTCGCGTGTAAATACACGGTTGGGGTTGCTCGCCAGGTGATAGATCAATTCCATCTCCTTCGGAGGCGTATCGATCACCTTTCCATTGACTTTCAATTCATAATTGGTCAAATTGATGCTGAGTTTATCATATTTAACCTCTTTAATCTGATTTTCATCGCTCTTTCCAAAGCGGCGCAACACCGCCTTGATGCGAGCGACCACTTCCTTTGCCTCAAACGGCTTGACTACATAGTCGTCTGCGCCAAGTTCCAAGCCCAGCACCTTGTCAAAGACCTCGCCTTTTGCAGTCAACATAATGATTGGACATTGCGATTTCTTTCGAATCTCCCGGCACACCTGCCAGCCATCCAATTCCGGCAGCATGATGTCCAGCATAATGAGATCCGGATTTTCTTGGTCGAACATCTCTAAGGCTTTCCGCCCATCATTTGCGATCACCACGTCAAAGCCTTCCTTTTCGATATAAAGGCGCAGTAATTCGCAGATATTTTGATCGTCATCCACCACTAGGATTTTTCCCGATGCCATCAATAACGCCCTCCTTTAGTCACAATGATCCGCAGCCTGTCCATTTCTCTACCGCTCTCGTTTCCCTTTTCCAACCGACCGCCAGGCTGTACACTAAGAAACATTTTCATAGATTTCTAGTCTATTATAGGATACTCCCCTCTAAAAGTCATGAATATTTTATAAATTCCCGATTGGTCCATAGAATCTACACAACGGATACGCCAGAACGTACTTCTTCCGCTTTACTACCATTTTTCTCTATGGATATCCATTTCTTTCTCAGAAAAAATCCATAAAAATAGGGGACCGCGCATCCTCTATGGGTGCGCGGCCACGCCATCTCCATATCTCTTACACAGTGCGCAAAATTTCATCGATCGTCATATCGGGGTTTTCCACGCCCATAAAGAGGATCTTCATCAGATAATAATACATCAGCTCCACATCGTGCGGCGACAATTCCGCCATTTGATATTTGAAGTAGAACTGCAACCCCAAATCGCTGGCACTGTGCATGACGGTCAGATACACCTTTTGAATGGCTGTCCCATTGGTAAGCCACTCGGTTTTAAATGGAATCCCGTGCAACTGTTCGTTCTGTAGACGCAGTGGCAGAGGTTGGTAGGTCAATGCCACCGAATCATAGGTCGTATTCTTCGGCGGATGATAACACGCCTGAAACATTCGGTTGACCTCCAACGGGTCAAAGTCGACATGCCGGTAGATGCTGTTCTGCAGGTCTTGAATCATGCGCACACCGTCTAAAAATTCCGTTTCGGGTTCCAGAATGGTCCGGCAGGGGAAACAGTGGGTCCGTGTCCCGCCGGATGTTTTATTGAGTAACGTGGAGCGCCTTGAGACATAATTTCGAATGGTAACATCTTTTTCTCCGTCATTCATTTTGGACAGATAGGTCCGCAATCCCATCAGCAGCAGATTGGTCATCGAAATTTCATTTTCCATACAGTAATCCATCAGGCGGCGTGTCGGCTCTGGTTCCAGGTGGTAAATCGCCCGGCCTACGCGCAGGTCGTCCATCTCCCGATCCGCAGCGCGCAACAGTGGATTTCCATACTTTTTCCGGCAGGCTTCTAGCTTCCAACGCCCCGTGACGTCCGTATAGATCGGTTCTCCGATGGCCACTTGCTCTTCCCAGAAGGCCCGGTCTTTCGCCGTTCGGGATGCGTTGTCCTCTTTGGCAAGGTCCTTTTCCAAAGCCAGGTGATACAGCGGCGGGTCCTCCGGCATGGGAGCGCCATAGGCAAAGTGGCAATATAACCCCATAATGTCGTTAATCATCAGGATCATTCCGGTGGAATCTGTCAGGCGATGATCAATTCGCAGATAAATTCCATTGTACCCATCCGGCATTGCCACCATAATAAATTCGTTCATCGGTGAATCCACCTGCTCAAAAGGTTGACTGGACCATTCCTCCAACGTTGCGTTGATTTCCTCCTCCGTTTTTCCCGGAAGTCCACCAAACGGATGTCGCGTGGGTCATAGGAAGCAAAGTATTGGAATACCTTTCCATGTTCATCTCGGGCGGTAAAACGGATACGTAGGGATTCCTGCCGCGCATATTCCATCTGGATACAGTGTTTCAATAAGCCAAAATCCACCCCGGCCCGAATGGTCATGCAGACACAAATGTTTACCTCCTGCGGACGGTTATACTCCAGGATCTTATGGTCTTGTAACCTCTCGGCTGCACATAACGGATAAAAGTGTTTCATAACGATTCCTCTTTTCTTTGCCTTTCAAATGTCTTCCCCAACTTTTTACAATGAATGTTTCCCATATTTGGAAACCTGTTATTTCTATTTTACCACATAAATATCAAAAAGCCAATGCGCATGTTTCCCATGAAAAAGGCGAATTTTCGGATATTTTCTCGAACTACAAGAAGCTCAACCAACTTATATTCACTCTGAGATAAGGAAAACGCTATCTCGGAGTTTTATACACGTCCGCCTTAGAATCAGTAAAACCGTTTTCTTTGCTGCTCCTGGTAGCCCTGCGACGTGCTGTAGAACCATCCCGTTTCATTCCTATCAGCCTAAGCCTATTCCCACTCAATAAACAACTTGATTGAACGTCTTTCTCTCTGCTTTGTTTTAGATTTGCAACGATTTCATAAAAGCGGCTTCACTTCCCCTTTGTCAACCTATTGCTCGGAGTTTTATACACGTCCGCCTTAGAATCAGTAAAACCGTTTTCTTTGCTACTCCCGGTAACCCTGCGACGTACTGTAGAACCAGCCCATTTCATCCCTATCAGCCTAAGCCTATTCCAACTAAATGAGCAACTCGTTTGAAAGCCTTTCTCTCTGTTTTGTTTTAGATTTGCAACGATTCCATGAAAACGGGTTCACCTCCCTTTCATCAACCTATTGCTACGGATACGACTATAGGGACATTGTAAAATCTTATTCCAAGTCTTGTTTCAGATTTACAATCATTCGATAAAAACCGGTATAGTCGTTTGCCGGATTTTTCTGTATTCGATATAGGAAAATCTGGCAATCCACATTACAAAACCGGCGTTGAAAATACGCTTGTCCGCGCTTTTTCACCATTTTGCAGGTAAGTTTGATTGTTTTTGACGAACCAGATGAAATCCACTTCGCCGAACAACCGACCGCGTAAAAAGACATGTCCAGATAGCTAGCGCCGCAAATGAAACGATGTGTTCCTGTTCCTTTTCTAACGAGCTGAAAACGCTCCTTTCACGATATGGATTTCTGATTTAGGAACATCTGGCTCCACCGAAAATCAAACAGCAATCTTTTGAAGTTTAAAACCTTGGTTGATGGCAAATTCCAAGGCTGGTATAATAGGACCGATAGACAAGTGCAAACAAAGGAACACCCGGACAGTATACCGGGACGCGCTGTCCGAAATCGCTGTCTCATCGGCAAGAAACTCTTCGCTGATACCGGAATGCGCTGTCCGAAACAGTCATCAAGAGGTCTGAAAACGGCAAAACAGGTTCTCCCCTTGGGGGACAGACTTTGAGAATGCTGCCTGAAAGATGCACGAGCAGGTTGAACAGATACCCTATCTTCGGAGGAAAGATAATGCCAACACTGGAATGGATCGGAAAAGAAAAAGTGGTAAACCACCACCAGGAAGTGCCGTATCGGGTACTGGAACGCCAGTACAGCTACGATGAAGCTGGACAGCACGCCGAGGACAACGGCAGTGAAAACATGATTATCCACGGCGATAATTTGGAGGCGTTAAAGGCCCTGCTGCCTCGGTACGAGGGCAAGGTAAAGTGCATCTACATTGATCCTCCCTATAACACCGGCAACGAGTGCTGGGTATACAACGACAACGTCAACGACCCCAAGATCAAAAAGTGGTTGGGCGAAGTGGTGGGCAAAGAGGGCGAGGACCTCTCCCGCCATGACAAATGGCTGTGCATGATGTATCCCCGCTTGAAGCTGCTGCAAAAGCTGTTGGCAGAGGACGGAACTATTTTTATCAGCATTGACGATACCGAATACGCGAATTTAAAGCTGATTTGTGATGAAATCTTTGGAAACAACTGCTTTGTTTCGAATATTTCATGGCAGCGGACTTATTCAACCCGAAACGATTCCAAAGGGATTGTAAACGAAGTGGAACATCTGCTTGTGTACAGCAAACAGCCGGGCTGGAATCCGAACAAACTGCCCCGTACAGAGGAAATGGATTCCATTTATAAAAATCCCGATAACGATAGGACTTCATGGGCAAGTGATAACCCATTCGCACCAGGTGCAGCAACACATCAGGGAATGGTATACGCCATTCAGCACCCTTTTACTGGAAAGATGCTGTATCCCACCAATAGCCGGTGTTGGACATTTGGACAAGAACAGATGCTGGAAATTATGCGTGGTTGGTGTGATTACGAACTGCGAGATATAAACGATGCAAAGGAGCGCGCCGCCGTCTGTGGCGTACCAGAATCGGAAGTGCGCGAAGGGGTTCAGGCGATCGTCCTGTCAAAATCCTTGGAAGAATCTGCCGCGCAAGCGAAAGAGGTATACCAGCGCGGACAGTGGCCACGATTCTTCTTCACCAAAGGTGGAAAAGGTGGTATTCGTCGAAAAACATACCTCAAAAATGTCGGTGGAAAAGTACCTACGAATCTTTGGCCTTATAGCGAAACGGGCCACACGGATGAAGCAAAAAAAGAAATACTGGCAATTTTCAATGGGAAAGCCACATTCGATACCCCCAAACCGTCTCGGTTCATTGAGCGGATTCTCCAAATTGCATCCACCCCAGATTCCCTCATTCTCGACTCCTTTGCCGGTTCCGGCACTACCGCCCACGCCGTGCTCAACATGAACAGGGCCGACGGCGGCCACCGCAAATTTATTCTGGTGGAAATGATGGACTACGCCGGCAGCATCACCGCCGAGCGGGTCAAAAGAGTAATCGACGGCTATGGAGAGGATAAAAAGGCCGTGGAGGGCACCGGCGGCCATTTCAGCTATTACGAGCTTGGGCCTGTGCTTTTGCTGCCGGACGGCAATCTCAACGAAGAAGTGGGCGCGCAGGAAATCCGGGAATATGTCTACTATATGGAGGCCAAAGAGCCTATGCCCATCGAACAGCCGAAGGACGAGCCCTATTTCATGGGCCTATGCCGCAACACCGCCTATTACTTCTATTACGAGCGGGAAAGCATCACCACGTTGGACTACGCCTTTTTATCTACAATCCAGACCAAGGCCGAAGGCTATATCATTTATGCCGATCTATGCGCTATCCCTCTGGGAACACTGCGCAACCACAACATCCTATTTAAAAAAATCCCTCGGGATATTGCACGACTGTAAAGGAGTATACAGACAGGGGGCGGATGATGTACCGCGATAAACGGAAGCTTGCCCTATCTGACCGCCGGTCTCCTGTTCGGCTAGAATATCCCTTATGATTGCGGGGATATCCATTTTGAAAACCTGCGCTGCCCGATCACTTACTTTCGAGCATGCAGAATACCATCTGGTAGTCAAACAAGACATTCCGTAGAACCGTTAAAATCCATATCAGCCCATAAAAAAGGGGAAGCATGTGCCCATGCTTCCCCTTTTTCTTTGATGAAGGTATTTTCCTCTCGTCCAAATACCCTTATTTTTCTGTAATGCTCTTGAGTAAACCGCCCTTTTCGATGATGTTCTGAATGAACGGTGGAAACGGCTGCGCTTCATAGGTCTTGCCTGTTGTTACATCGGTGATGACTCCCGTATCAAAATCCACTTCCACCTCATCGCCAGCCTGAATCTCCTTCGCCGCAGCATCACATTCCAAGATTGGCAGTCCAATATTGATCGCATTGCGGTAAAAAATGCGAGCAAATGTGGATGCAATCACACAGGAGATCCCGCTTGCTTTGATTGCAATCGGCGCATGTTCTCTCGATGAACCACATCCAAAGTTTTTGTTTGCTACCATGATGTCGCCGGACTTTACATTCTTCACAAAATCCTTGTCGATATCCTCCATGCAATGCGAGGCCAGTTCCGCGTGGGACGCAGTATTCAAATAACGCGCCGGAATGATGACGTCCGTATCGACATTATCCCCATATTTATGGACCAAACCATGTGCCTTCATGTTCCGTACCTCCTCAAATCTTATCCGGGTCTGTGATATAGCCCGCCACCGCGCTAGCCGCCGCAACCGCTGGGCTCGCAAGGTAGACCTCGGATTCTACATGGCCCATCCGGCCGACAAAGTTGCGGTTTGTGGTGGAAATCGCACGCTCTCCTTTTGCAAGAACGCCCATGTGGCCACCCAAGCAAGGCCCACAGGTCGGCGTACTGAAAATTGCGCCGGCCTTAATAAAGACCTCGGCAATCCCCTCTTTGATCGCCTGCAGATAAATATCCTGCGTGCCCGGAATCACAATACAACGCACACCCTTTGCAACCTTACGTCCTGCCAGGATCTTTGCCGCGGCGCGCAAATCCTCAATCCGCCCATTTGTACAGGAGCCGATTACACACTGCTGAATTGCAATCGGCTCCATCTGCGCAATCTCGTCCACCGTCTTGGTATTCTCCGGAAGATGCGGGAATGCAACCGTCGGGCGCAGCGCAGACAAGTCAATCGTCACCGTGGAATCATACTCTGCATCTGCGTCCGCGCTGAAAACGACTGGCTCACGTTGGAAGCGCCCTTCGCAGTATTCCAGGGTTACGCCGTCCACTGGGAAAATACCATTCTTTGCTCCGGCCTCAATCGCCATATTTGCAATACACAGGCGGTCGTCCATACTCAGGTGTTCGACTCCCATACCGGTAAATTCCAGGGACTTATAAAGCGCGCCGTCCACACCAATCTCGCCGATCAAGTGTAGGATGACGTCCTTGCCGCTCACCCAACGGCCCGGCTTTCCCGTGAGTACCACCTTGATGGCGGACGGGACTTTAAACCAGGCCTTCCCGGTAATCATTCCCGCAGCCATATCTGTAGAACCTACCCCAGTAGAGAAGGCGCCCAATGCGCCATAAGTACAAGTGTGGGAATCCGCGCCGATCACACAGTCGCCGGGGCCTACAATGCCCTTTTCCGGGAGCAATGCGTGTTCAATTCCCATCTGACCGACGTCAAAGAAATTTTTGATGTCATATTTATTTGCAAAATTCCGCGTCTGTAGGCACTGTTCTGCCGCTTTGATGTCCTTATTCGGCGTAAAGTGGTCCAATACCAGCGCGATGCGCGTATTGTCAAACACCGCATCGGCACCACATTTTTCAAATTCATTGATTGCAACCGGTGCAGTAATATCATTTGCCAATACCACATCCAGCTTTGCTTCGATCAGCTGTCCCGCCACCACATGGTCCAAACCCGCATGTGCTGCCAGGATCTTCTGGGTCATGGTCATTCCCATCGGATTTTCCTCCTTAAAGTGTCTTTTCAGTATTTTTATTGTAACACGGTTTTCCGATTCTAAATGTAAACCGCACTACAATTCGTTCGTTTTTATCCACTGCATCCTGTTCACATCCAGACAAGGGTACGGATGCCCGACAAAACAGGTTTCTAAAAGCTTATCACATGCGCCCTTCACATGGAAAGTTTCGGTTTTCCATCCATACAGACAAAACGCCACCTGTTGGAAAAAAGCGTTCCATCTCATTTACATTTTTCGGTCAACCGGTTGGAATGCCGAGACACCTTTTTCAAATACACGCCCAAAGATAGCATCTGTTGGGAAGTATCTTTGAAAAATATTCCCCTTTGGGTGGATTGGTTCGAAGCTTATCGAATCCCTTTCTCACCCTACGTACGCAAGAGCAAGCCTCTCTAAAAAGAAACGTGCTAGTCGATACGATCAAATTCCCCATATGAGCAAAAGGTAGCTCCTTTCATTCCCTGTGCGCTCCACCTAACCCTACACAGAAGTGTGCCAACCGCGCACGAGCCGATCATCGGAAAACGCTCTTCCAAAGGTACGTCTACAAACAATTTTAAGAGAAGCACTGTGTGCTTGTCCCCTGGAAAAACAAGTCCCTGGAACATTTTGAAACGTATCTCAACAATCATCCACTGCTGGCTATTCCTTGCACCCGCCTGTTCCTTCCCTCTATTCGGACAGCGACACATGCGCTTTGCCTTTCCTCACTTTCCAGTCCATCGGCCGGCTGGCAGGACTCCCTCTGTAATCCCAAACAACCGCCCAACCCTCTATCTTTCGAAGCGGCATTTGCTGTTTCTCACAAAAATTATATCAACTTATGTTCTTTACAATAAGAGTAAATCCCATCATTCGCTACATCATCACAAATATGGTTAGCAACCGCTTTTAATTCCGAGGAAGCATTCTGCATGGCAACTCCTGTACCAACTGCCTGTAACATTTCAATATCGTTATTTCCATCACCAAATGCCATTGCTTCTTCTTTGGATAACTGATAATATTCTAACATTTTGGCAATCGCGGTTCCTTTACCCCCATTTAGTGGAATAATATCTACCGCACGATCCCACCATGCTGTAATTTGAGCCTCCTTAACATTTTGCATAATGGTTTTATAATCATTTTTTCGACAACCTAACATGATTTGATAAATTTCTTCTTTATCCGCCACTACATCAAAATCAGTAGCAGCTTTCAGTTTAAGTCCGCCAAATCCATAATACTCACTTAAATCATTGTCTTTCCCGTTAGCCACAAGCCTGCTTTTTGTAGCTAAGGATAATGGCCGTCTTATTGCATGAGCGTTTTTTATAATGGTGTAGACATCTTCTTTTTTTAAGGGATTACTAAGTATAGTCTGATCCTTAGTAAAACAATAGGAACCATTATAAGTCAAAAAAGCGTCAAACTCCACATTTGGAAAACACGGTACTTGCATTGGCGATCTTCCCGTAGCAATGCAAATCTTAATTCCATTATTTTTGAGTTTTAATAATGTTTCCAATACCTTTTCTGAAATTTCCTTTTTTCTCATATCAATCAGCGTTCCGTCAATATCAAAGAAAATTATCTTTATTTTTTTCACAATCAATCCTCCTTAATTTGCATGATATTTTTTATAAGCAATAACCAGCTGACTTCCCCGGCTGCCCCATACATTCAATTGTTGCATTTTTATATTTTTTGTAGTTCATCCTGCATCTACGTCTCATGCCTTAAAATGCCTTTCCTAAATTCACTGTATCTAATACATACTTTTTATTCTCATTCCAATTTTATAAATCTCAAATTGATTTAGATAAAACTAGGTATCTTTTTTACTATCGAAAGTATTTTTTCTTTTGTTGCCCTCTGTTAATTTTAAAAATGCATCAAATGACAAAGCAACTGGCTCTTAATACAAACCATTCAGCCTTTTTATATCATAAAATTTTAATATTGTCATTTCTTTTCTGCTTCTAAAGAAGCTACTTAGCAGCCTATGATTTGTAAAAGGTACTAAAGTATTTCTTACGTGACACCCCCTTGACAAACCATACGCTAATAAGTTTCTAGCAATCAAGCAGAAATGAAACACTATGTTGTTTCACAGTATAGAAAAAGGTACTCTATTTCAAGTACCATTCTCCCATATCTTTACATAGGGCTCTTTCATTTGTTGTAATTTCGTCGTAAATTTTTTGCTTTTTTCTTTAGTTGCTTTGCTAATAAGCGCTCTATTCGCGCAGATATTCTTGATTTTTTTACCGTTTTTATATCGAAAAACGCCCTGAATCGGGGGCCTTCGTCCGGATTCAGAGCGTCTTTTTGGTTTTGCACAGGCATCTTTGCAAAAACGGAAACGGCTTTTCTATTGTAGAATACGCCCCTGGATTTCCTTCACCCGGCTCTATACGAAATAGTTTTCTCCTCCACAATCCTTCTTCTGAGAGAGAACTCCATCCCGGTTCATCAAACCGAAAAACTTAGTCTACAAATACAGCGCCCTTGGAGCCAGAGGTCACAAGGCTTGCATAACGCTTAATATAACCCGTCAAATGCTGTTCCGGCGCCTTCCAGGCCGCACGGCGTTTTGCCAGTTCTTCCTCGCTCACACGAACATTCAGCTGACGGCCTGTGATGTCCACATCGATGATATCTCCATCCTGAATCAGTGCGATATTGCCGCCTGCGGCTGCTTCGGGGAAACATGGCCAATCGCTGCACCGCGCGTTGCACCGGAGAAACGGCCATCGGTAATCAGCGCTACGCTCGATCCCAGGCCCATTCCGGTCAGTGCGGAGGTCGGCGTCAACATCTCCCGCATACCGGGGCCGCCCTTCGGTCCCTCATAGCGGATAACCACCACATCGCCCTCTTTGATCTTACCGCTCAAGATCGCCTCAGAGGCATCTTCCTCGCAATCAAAGCAACGGGCCGGACCCACATGCTGCATCATCTCGGGTGCAACAGCCCCCTGCTTCACCACCGAGCCCTCCGGGCAGATATTGCCTTTGAGCACCGCGATACCGCCGTCCGCACGGAACGGATTCTCCATCTTGCGAATGATCTCGCCATCCGCATCCGGCGCAGCTTCTACACGGTCGCGCACAGTACCGTAGACGGTTTGCAAATCCAGATGGATCAGGCCCTTGCGGGAGAGTTCTTTCATCACAGCGGGAATTCCTCCAACCTGGTTCAGGTCCGTGATAAATACCTGGCTAGCTGGGTTCAGCTTACAGATCTGCGGCGTCGTACGGCCCAATTCATCGATCTTGTCAATATCCAGCGGGACCCCCGCCTCATGGGCAATCGCCGTCAGATGCAGCACCGAGTTCGTAGAGCAGCCCAATGCCATCTCTCCGCGCAGCGCATTTTCAAAAGCCTGTGAAGTCAAGATGTCGCGCGGACGCAGGTCTTGTTCCAAAAGTTTCATCACTTGCATTCCAGCTCGCTTCGCAAGGGCAATGCGCTCGGAATAAACGGCCGGGATACTGCCGTTGCCGGGCAGCGCCATTCCGATTGCTTCAGTCAGGCAGTTCATCGAGTTCGCCGTGTACATTCCAGAGCAGGAACCGCAGGTCGGACAAGCCGATTTCTCCAATGCCAAAAGCTCGTCCGCATCGATCTTTCCGGAGGCATAACTGCCCACTGCTTCGAACATCTCCGATAGGCCAAACTTGGTGCCGTTATGCTCGCCGGGAAGCATGGGGCCGCCGCTCACAAAGATGCTCGGCAGGTTCATGCGGCAGGCAGCCAGCATCATGCCGGGAACAATCTTGTCGCAATTGGGAATAAAGACTGCTGCATCCAACGGATGCGCCGTCAACATCACTTCAATGGAATCTGCAATCAGTTCACGAGAACAAAGGGAATACTTCATCCCCTTGTGGTTCATGGAGAGGCCGTCGCATACACCGATGGTCTCAAACTGAAATGGGACGCCGCCTGCGTTGCGAATCCCCGCTTTTACTGCCTCAGAAATGTCCTTTAAGTGCCGGTGTCCCGGTATGTAATCGCTGGCAGCACTGACAACCGCCACAAAAGGGCGCTTCATTTCATCATCGGTTAGGCCCAATGCGCGCAGAAGGGAACGGTGTGGCGCACGGGTAGAGCCTTCTTTCATCAGATCGCTTCTCATGATGACCTCTCCTTTTTGATTAAAATTGCGCGCGGATTCCCCGCCAAAGGGAACCCGCGCTTCGTAAACTCCAAATTTTTCGTCTTAGTCGCGCGGCTTCATCGTGGGGAACAGCAGAACGTCGCGGATGGATGCTGCATTGGTCAACAACATCACCAGACGGTCCACACCAATTCCCAACCCGCCCGTGGGCGGCAGGCCATACTCCAACGCGGTCAGGAAATCCTCATCCACGTCGCATGCCTCTTCGTCGCCCGCTGCCTTCAGGGCAGCCTGCGCCTCAAAGCGCTGCCTTTGATCGATCGGGTCGTTCAGCTCAGAGAACGCATTTGCATGCTCACGTCCAACGATAAACAGCTCAAAGCGCTCGGTATAGGCCGGATTTCCCGGCATCTTCTTCGCCAGAGGAGAAATCTCCACCGGATGATTCATCAGGAAGGTGGGCTGAATGAGCTTCTCTTCACAGTACTCGTCAAAGAACAGGTTGAGAATGTCGCCCTTCTTATAGCGCTCTTCATACGGGATGTGACGTTCCTTTGCCAAAGCCTTTGCCTCTTCATCGGTGGCAATGGCATCGAAGTCAACACCTGCATACTTTTTCACTGCATCCACCATAGAGATGCGTTCAAATGGTTTACCGAGGTCAATTTCTACGTCGCCATAGGTGATAACGGTTGTACCCAACACCTTTTGAGCGACTGTCCGAATCAGCTCTTCGGTAATATCCATCATGCCATTGTAATCGGTGTACGCCTGATAGAGCTCTAGCATGGTAAATTCCGGGTTGTGGCGGGTATCCATACCCTCGTTGCGGAAACAGCGGCCCAGTTCGTACACCTTATCAAAGCCGCCCACGATCAATCGCTTAAGGTACAACTCCAGTGCAATGCGCAGATACATATCCATATCCAACGTATTGTGATGCGTGATAAACGGCCTCGCAGAAGCACCGCCCGCGATGGTGTGCAACACAGGGGTCTCTACCTCCAAGAAGCCCTTTTCGTTGAGAAAGTTTCGGATCTCTGTGACAATCTGGGAACGGCGCACAAAAGTATCCTTGACCTCCGGATTGACGATCAGGTCCACATAGCGTTGACGATACCGCAGATCGGTATCCTTGAGGCCGTGGAATTTTTCCGGCAGCGGCAGTAGGGATTTGCTGAGCAGCTTGATCTCCTTTGCATGGACCGAGATCTCTCCCCGCCTTGTTTTAAAAACAAAGCCGCCAACGCTGATGATGTCCCCCAAGTCCCAGCTGGCCTTCATCTCCTTGTAGGACTCTTCGCCGACCTCGTCAATCTTGACATACACCTGCATGCGGCCTGTCTTGTCATGTACATCCAAGAAGCTGGCTTTTCCCATATCGCGCCAGCTCATCAGGCGCCCTGCAATACATACATCCTGATTTTCCAGTGTCTCAAACTGGTCGCGAATCTCCTGCGCATAATGGTCACGCGGGCAGGTCGTAATCGCAAATGGATCTTTCCCTGCCTCCTGCAGCTTCGCGAGCTTATCCCTCCGGATCTGCAAAAGTTCGTTCAATTCCTGTTCCGCCTGCACAGCCTGCGGCTGTTCATTCTTATTTTCACTCATGTTCAGCTCTCCCTACTATTTTACCCGGCATATCCGGGCTTCCTGATATTGCACAATCATAAAGCAAAAAGCGGCTGGGACGCGCTTCACCGCTGTCCACACGCCGCTTCCTTCTTATTTGGAGATGGCCAGTACCTCGTATTCCATCACCCCTGCCGGGACCTCCACTTCGATTATGTCGCCAATACTATGGCCCAGCAGCGCCTTGCCAACGGCAGATTCATCGGAGATGTTGCCGGAAAGCGGGTCCGCCTCGTTGGAACCGACAATTTTATAATTGTAAATGTCCGTCTTGCCTGTGCGCGGGTTATTGACGCGCACCTCCACCTTTGAACCAATGTGAATATTCTCGTTGCTAAGCTCGCTTTCATCAATCACTTTCACATTTTTCAATGTGACCTCAATGTCTGCGATGCGTGCTTCCATAATGGCCTGTTCGTTTTTTGCCTCATCGTATTCGCTGTTCTCGGACAGGTCGCCGAAGGACAGGGCCACTTTAATTTTTTCCGCAATCTCTTTTCGTTTGACACTTTTGAGCTCTTCCAGCTCCTGCTCCAGCTTTTCCAGGCCTTCCTGGGTCAAGATCACCTGTTTTCCTGCCATATCACTCTTACCACCTTTTATGATCGTCGCACCCGCGGTGCAGCATTTTGAAAAATGCGTACATTTCTTTTAATTATAATGAAACCGCCGCCCCATGTCAACACTTGCTGAAGCAGACAAAGGGAAACGGTTGTCGATTCCTGGCAAAAATGAAATTTCTTTTCACAAAATATGTTTCAGATAAAAGGATACGCTTTTGCATACATACTCCGCCTCTGTGGATATTCCAATTTTCAAGCAACCATCCCCCTATGTTGGACGCGCTGCTTCTCAATAGAAGTGTTTTTTCACCCGCTTTGCAATGTGTTCGACGTCCGGATAGATATACGCTTCATCGATCCCAATATATTGCAGTTCCATCAAGAGCTTCCGTTTCTTTTTAGCTGGTATTAATATACTGGCAAAATTGAACCAAATATCCTTCAACTCCAACGGCTCAATGTCGTCCTCCAGGACAAACCGGCTGGCAACCGCGCGATCAAACTTCTGTGAAAAAGATTCCCCTTCCTCCCAGTTGCTCTTGGCCCGATAAAAATCGGCCAACCTTTCAAACGACATCTTGTCCACAACAAAGCACGGGCTCGAACCAAACGATAGAGTAGGCGCTTGTATCTGCTCTTTGTAAATTTCTTCTAGATCTTCGCTCAAATGGGCCAAGTTCTTTTCCCCTTTCCCTCCATAGTGGTAATACTTTATATCCGCCGTATCCCGAATATAATTGTGAAAAAGTAAAAATACTGACTTCTGCGCTTCCATCCTTCGGTCCAAATAAATCGGTTTCACAAAGAGCGGCGAGGTATCATGCAAGTCTGTATATACCTTAAAGAGATAATCACTGACGGAAAGATTGGACTTTTCCAACCAACCATCCAGAGGCATGTTTAATAAATATGGGATGAGGAAAAGAGAGGATATACATTCTACAATAGGCTCATCAAAATGGCTCAACCAGCTTCGGGTAAAGACAACGCGCCCCTGCTTTGAGGGATGTTCTGCACAGACAAAATACAACGCTACCAATGGGTTCTGCGTAAAGTCTAATAGGCGCGTAGGGATTCCAAAGTGTTGCATTTTGGACAGCTTTTCAAAGTTATGGTTCGTATTGCTGAATAAGTCCGGCATTTCTGAAAGAAAACTGACCGCCAAGTCATGTTCCAAAGCATACGTCTTCCGATTCTTGCCCGAGTTCCTCAAAATGGAAGGCAACAGCCACCATTGGCTGTCCGCCATCCCTCGATATAATAAATCCCCTCCAGGATTTTTTGAAAACGAAAAGGAAAGAGTCTCCACCAATTGAATATAATCACTCAAAGACTCTATTTTAAAGGTTGTATGGTCATAGTACCGATCGGTGGAGGCCACTGAAAAAGATTTTAAACTACCCTTTTTTATGATACTGTCCAAGTCAAATTCCAACATGATAAACACTCCTCTGCCAATCGCTGCCTTCTATACCGATATTATGACATCAAACGTCCAACCGGGCAATAGGCGCCCGGTACTCCGCGGGAATTTTTTGTAAAAATGCGCCTTATTCGCTTACGCCCTACAGAACGCCGGGTGTACTTGACTTGCATTGGCAGATGTGCGCTGCTAAGGACGCCGTTTAACGATACTATTTCCGGCCAGATCCCCCAAAAGCTCGAATGCAAACGTGTCAGATTCTCACACCGATGTTTTCCCGCGAAAAGTATCCGCCGTTCAATCGTCTTTGTCAGAAAGAGTCTGGACGCAATTTGCGTCCAGACTCTTTCTGACAAAGACGATTAAAACCGGTCTTCTCCCGATCATAAAAAAACCGCCCTCTGGGCGGTTGGAAACGGAGGAACAGCTGCGTAAGCGCGCCCCGGCTTGGAAAGGGCTGTTAAAATGGAATTTCAAGGTTTTTACTATCTAAGTTTCACAAAGATTTTATAAATTCTAGTACCTTTTTAAAGAGCCGCACTGTAATCGATTGGAGAATCGCCCAGGCCTATTTTTGATAAAAACATCCGCACATCTAAAGTTCTTCAGAATCTTTACTGCGTAAATTTGGGTGCAGTTACATTGTTGCCGGCAAAGGCGTTAGGACCCGGATTTGAGAGAGAGAAATACATCTTCGCCGCCTTGGTAGTGCCAAAGTCCTGGTTAGAACCACTCTCTTGCACTTCATTAAAGGCGTCCCGGAACATCTGGTTGTGTGCCTCCTCACGGTTCAGAAGAAAGTCGATGGTTTCTCTGACTTTTTTGTCCTCGATTTGGCGATACAGATATTCATACACTACTTTGGCTCGCTGCTCCGAAGCAATATTGCTGAGAAGATCTGCACAGAGATCGCCGGTGACGGTGACATAATCCGCTGTCCAAGAGTAGCCTGATGCATTGATCAACCCAGGATTTAGCCCCAGCAAGACATGGGTTTCAATCTCGCCAGCCTGAACTTTGTCTGCTTCCACATCGTGCCCGTTGAGCAAATGGATCGTTTGGGCTACCATCTCCATATGGCTTAGCTCCTCGGCCGCAATATCCATGAATAAGTCCTTGATTTTGGGGTCTTTAATACGGAAACTTTGAGACATATACTGCATAGCAGCCTTCAATTCCCCGTTACCACCGCCGAGCTGCTCTTGCAGCAGAGCTGCATACTGCGGGTTGGGACGTTCTATCTCTACAGGATGAAACAATTGCTTTTCGTGCTTAAACAAACACACCACCCCTTTCATTTCGTTATGAGTAGAGTCTCCTTAAAGCTATAAAATTATTCATAAAATGCTATCTGATTCTGTTTACCCAAGCCACCATAAAAAACGGGAGATACGTGGATTATGCCTTTGCGAAACACCATAAAATCAAACATATACTTCTCATTATGACTGCTTCCGGTAAAGCTATCATTCTAGTAAATATCCACCGGCGTAGCCGGTGGCTTCACAGAAGCGGGTGTAACCCGCTGTTACTGGCAGCCATTGCAATGGCATGGTACGGTCTGACACTTGCAAAAGTTTGTTACTTGCTACCCTTGAAAGGGTCTTCGTACTCTCTGAAAGTCAACTGATCCTGAAGTTTGTCTTCTTCAAGTTGATTTTGGATATACTCTGCGATCTTTTTGGTATTTTTACCTACTGTGTCTACGTAGTAACCTCGGCGCCAAAAAGATCGGTTGCCGTGCTTGTATTTCAGATTTGCATGCCTCTCATGTATGATCAGACTGCTTTTTCCTTTGAGAAATCCCATGAAACTTGATACACTCATCTTGGGTGGTATCTCTACCAGCATGTGGATATGATCAAGGCACACTTCTGCTTCTATAATCGTTACGCCTTTCCATCCGCATAATTCTCACAAGATTTTCCCGATTTCCGCCCGCTTTTCTCTATATAATACTTTTCGCCGGTACTTTGGTGCAAACACAATATGATATTTACAGTTCCAACTACTATGTGCTAAACTCTTATTGTCGTTCATTTTGAACGTCCTCCTTTTGGTGTCTCTTGCAGTTGCCAGACCGCAAGCTCATTCTACACCAAAAGGAGTTTTTTTGTCTCACTCATCGCTAAAGCTTTTTTCGCTCCACCGACACTGTCGGTGGTTGTTCTCACAAAATAAAAAGGAACCTGTTTTTGATTGCAATCAAAAACAGGTTCCTTTGCTGGGTTTACGTTACAAAAAAGCACCCGTCGTAAACGCGAACGCAAAGCTGTAATAAAGCAAACCCCGAACACGACTTGCGCGTTGAGGTTCTCGACTGGTCGGAGTGGAATGATAGGCCTTGGAAAAATCCAGTAAAACCAGGAGTTTATTGCCGGTAGATTAAGATGCTTTTCACCCAAGATAGCTTATTGTTTCTCTCCATAGGGACGTAAGCCGGATAGATGAACCGTTGGATAGTCATCGTTAATTTTTTTCGTTCCATATAAGTCTGCACGCATCGCCTTAATTAAGTTAGTAAGTATTTTATCGTGTTCCTCACTGCTTATTGGCTGCGCTGATTCCTTTATTGCGTCGTGAAACTGCATCAAAATACGGACGACCTCCGCACTGCCTACGAGTATCAGACGATTCTGAGCATCATCAAGTTCTCCGTCTTCACCTTTCATAAGCACATTATTACTAATCGCTTTTACATAATTTGTATAGTACTCTTCTTTGAGCTTACGCTCTTCAAATTTCAATTGACTTCTTTTCGTGAGATAATTTGTAATAACAGCAGTAAGTATCGCAACTAATGCGCCGACAATAGCAACCATAATTTCTGTATTCATTATGTCCCATCTCCTCATAACATAACCCCAGATAATGTTTGTACTATATCCTGTCCAACAAATCCTATCACTCAATTTTGTTTTGTAATAAACTATAGGACTTTGCCTTATTCGTTGTCCTGTAAACCCGCATATATCTGGGCATAGCAAAAGACCGCCGACAAAAGTCGACGGTCTCCTTACAGTGGTCCGAGTGACAGGAGTTGAACCTGCGGCCTCTTGAACCCCATTCAAGCGCGCTACCAAAACTGCGCTACACCCGGATTTATAACATTATTTATCATAGCATATATCCCATTAAAAAGCAAGAGTGAACTTGCGCATTTTGGATATTCTTAAGAATTTCAGGCGGTTTTCATCGCACAACTAAGTCTCTTCTCTGAGGTCCCGTTGGGAGGATCAACCGCCTCACATCGCAACATCCACGCCTTTTTCGGAACAAGTTCCCGAAACCATAGTAGTGACAGGGATACCCTGCAATTGGGTGGGGGCTGTCATTTGATATATCCCCATTACAAATAAACAAACGGATATTAGTAATAGGGATAACTGTGATCAAACGGCAGCTTTAAAATGGCGGATGATCCCTCTGCTAATTGACTAATGAATATTTTTAATAGGGACGTCGCCGCAAAAGGTAGGGTAACCCTACGAATACTCTCTTTGGTTTTCATTACTTTAATGGAGCCCCCGAAGCGTCGGTAAAGCTCCCACAAGCGATCATAATCAGGTCCACCAACCAACCGATTCCAAATACACCGCCGGTCAACAGATAGACGATACCGCTTCCAATCTTCCCCACATAAAACCGATGGACGCCCAGTCCACCCAGAAAAATGCACAGCAACAACGCCACCCATCTGCTTGACGCAGAGATCACTTCCACATAAGGGGGAACGTTTAGCGGAGCATCATACGGAGGCGGAGGTGAATTCCACTGTGACCCCTGATACGCATACGGAGGCGGCGCACTCTGTGGTCCCGGCGGGGGGCTATTCTGTTCGTAAGATGCCTGCTGTGGGGCGGTCTCCAAAGGCGCGCCACATTCCTTGCAAAAATGGGCTTCTATTGGATTATCAAACCCACATCTTGCACATTTCATATTTAAAACTCCTCACATCCAATCGATCATTATATTCATCATACCATGCTGTGTGAAAGTATGTCAATCAAACAAAACCAAGCAACTCTTTCCAGTTCAGCTGCTATCAAGTTCCTCGCTTATTTTTTTACGAGTCTATCCAATCCATATGTCCATGAGATACAAAGTTCTGCGATTCTCCTAAAACATCTCCCTTTGCCCCACACAAAACAAAAGGAGCGTCCCGGTTTCCCGAAACGCTCCCAAACCCCTGTGCAGGGTATCTATCTTATTTCTTGAGGTTTGCCTTGAGGGTATCCAGCTGATCGCGGAGTTCCTTCGGCAGCTTGTCGCCAAACTTCTTATAGAACTCTTCGATGCCCTCTGCCTCCTTGGACCACTGGTCGTTGTTGACTTCCAGGATGCTCTTGAGGGTGTCGATGCTGAAATCCAGTCCCTCCAGATTGATGTCCTCTGCATACGGTACATAGCCGATCGCCGTCTCCTGTGCGTCCACTTCACCCTCGCAGCGCTTGATGATCCACTCGAGAACACGGAGGTTGTCACCAAAGCCCGGCCAAATGAAGTTGCCGTTCTCGTCGAGACGGAACCAGTTGACGTTGAAGATCTTCGGAGCCTTGTCGCCCAGCTTCTGGCCCATTTCAATCCAGTGCTTGAAGTAGTCGCCCATATGATAACCGCAGAACGGCAGCATCGCCATCGGGTCACGACGCACAACGCCGACCGCACCGGTCGCAGCAGCGGTTGTCTCGGAAGCCATGATGGAACCAACAAACACGCCGTTGTTCCAATCGCGGGACTGATACACCAGCGGAGTGGTCTGTGCACGGCGGCCGCCAAACACGATCGCGGAGATCGGCACACCAGCGCCATTCTCAAACTCAGAGCTAATGCACGGGCAATTCTTTGCAGGTGCAGTAAAGCGGCTGTTCGGATGCGCGCCCTTCTCGGTAGAGGTCTTTCCGTTCCACGGCTCGCCCTTCCAGTTCTCTGCATGCTCCGGCGGATTCTTATCCAGGCCTTCCCACCAGACCGTGTTGTCGTCGAGGTTATGCACAACGTTGGTGAAGATGGTCCCCTGACGGGTGGTATGCAGCGCGTTCGGGTTGGACTTTTCGTTGGTGCCCGGCGCTACGCCGAAGAAGCCATTCTCCGGGTTGATCGCCCACAGGCGGCCATCCGGACCAATGCGCATCCAAGCAATGTCGTCGCCAACCGTCCAAACCTTGTAGCCCTTTGCTCTGTAGCCCTCCGGCGGAATCAGCATGGCCAGGTTGGTCTTGCCGCATGCGGACGGGAAAGCAGCGGTGATATATTTTACTTCGCCCTTCGGGTTCTCGAGACCCAGAATCAGCATATGCTCTGCCATCCAGCCCTCGGTCTTGCCCTGATAGGAAGCAATACGCAGTGCAAAGCACTTTTTGCCCAAGAGCACGTTCCCGCCGTAACCGGAATTCACGGAGATAATGGTATTGTCCTCCGGGAAGTGGCAAATATAGCGCTTCTCCTCATCGATGTTGCACTTGCAGTGCAAGCCGCGCACCCAGTCGTTGCTGTCGCCGAGAACTTCCCAAACCTTCTCACCTACGCGGGTCATGATGCTCATGTTCATGACAACATAGATGGAGTCGGTCAACTCTACGCCGATCTTTGCAAACGGAGAGCCGATCGGGCCCATGGAATACGGGATCACGTACATTGTGCGGCCCTTATAGCTGTCCTTCGCAATGTCGAACAGCATCTTATAAGCAGCCTGCGGCTCCATCCAGTTGTTGGTGGGGCCTGCGTCTTCTTCCTTGCGGGAGCAGATATACGTTCTGCCTTCTACACGAGCTACGTCGTTCACGGCGGTACGATGCAGATAGCAGCCCGGCAACTTTTCCTCGTTGAGCTTAATCATCTCACCCGTGGAGCAAGCCTCCGCGCGCAGCTGGTTGAGCTGTTCCTCAGAGCCGTCAATCCACATAACCTTGTCCGGATTGACAAGCTTTTTCATGTTTTCAATCCAATTCAAGACGGATTCATTTTTTGTCATAAATGTTCTCCTTCCGGCCCAATGGCCATATTACGTTACTGATTAAAGTATAGTACATCGTTTGAAAAATATCAATTAAAAATTTGTGAATACATGGCCTTTTTTGAAAATTCCTGCAAGTTTCCTAGGAATCCCCTTCATCTTCTTGGGTTCTGTTGGGCTTGCGGCCCCTGAATCGGCATTTCTGCGCAAGCATTCAGGTCCAATCCGGCGGTATGCCCCGCCAAATACTCATAGTATCCCTGCGCTCCCACCATGGCCGCATTGTCGCCGCAGAGGTTCAACGCCGGTTTATACAAATTCCAGCCAGACCGGCTGCACTCCTCTTCCAGCCGGCGGCGCAAGAGAGAGTTGGCCGAAACGCCTCCGGCGATCACCAGTTTTTTCGCGCCGCTCTCCTGCGCCGCCTTTACAAAGTTTTGCACCAGACAGTCCACTACCGCTTTACGGAACGAAGCCGCAAGATCCGGGATCGGCAGTTCCTCTCCTTTCTGCTTCGCATTGTGAATCAGGTTGATCACCGCCGTCTTCAGGCCGGAAAAACTGAAATCATAGGGTGCACCGTCCACTTTTGGATGGGGAAGCCGGAATGCTTCCGGGTTTCCCTCCTCCGCAATCCGATCCATCTCTACGCCCCCGGGATACGGCATTCCCATCGCGCGCGCCGCTTTGTCAAAGGCTTCGCCCGCTGCATCGTCTCGGGTACGCCCAATGACACGCAAATCCGTGTATCCCTTTACTTCGACTATGTGCGTGTGTCCCCCAGACACCACCAAACATAAGAAAGGCGGCTCCAGTTCCGGCGATGTGATGTAGTTGGCGGCGATATGCGAGCGAAGATGATGAACCGGGATCAACGGCTTCTTTGCCGAAAGCGACAGCCCCTTTGCAAAGTTGACCCCCACCAGGAGGGCCCCGATCAATCCGGGGCATAGGTCACTGCGATTGCATCGACCTCTTCGAGCGTCACCCCTGCGTCGTCCAGCGCCTTTTGCGTAACCGGAACCACCGCCTCGGAATGCCGGCGCGAGGCAATTTCCGGCACCACGCCCCCGTATAATTTATGTTCCTCTACCTGCGAGGCTATCACCGACGAAAGGACATGCCTTCCGTCCTCCACGACCGCTGCTGCAGTCTCATCGCAAGAGCTCTCCAATGCCAAAATTCTCATATACTTCCCCCTTTATTGAACTCCCATCGCCTGCCGGGTCAAAAGCAACGCATCTTCATGGTTATTCTCATAAAAGTTTTTGCGCACACCGGCCTTGGCAAACCCTAATTTTTCGTATAAAGCAATTGCGGGTGTATTGGACATCCGTACCTCCAGAGTGATAAACTCCCCACGGTGTTCCTCCATCCACGCAATCATCCGCTTTACCAACTGTTCTCCAATTCCCTGGCGGCGGGCGGATGGCCGCACTGCAACCAAATCCACATAACATTCTCCACAGACGGCGTGCATCCCGGCAAATCCCAGGCAATAGCCTTCTTCTCTCCGCCACCCAAAAGTGCGCGGTATCACAGGAAAGTTCCGCCGCCAGCCCTTCCCGGCTCCACGGCATTGCGAAACAGAGCTGGCTGATCTCCGCCAATTCGTCCAGGTGGCGCTCTTCCATTGATACAATTTGAATCGTACTCATGCAGTCACCCCCGCGGGACGCTGCACCGGACTGTTGGAGAGCAGGTCCCAGAGGTGCTTTGCAAGCAAAATCAGGTTGATGAACACTGCAACCGCCAGAAGCTGCTGTGGATAATATGCCAGCCCGAAGAGATAATTGGCGGTAGCACAGGCGGACGCCCCGCACATAATCGCCGCTGTATAGACCTTCCTCGGGAAATAAAATGCAAAGATCACACTGACAATGTCCGCCAGAAAATAATACCGTTCGTGCATGTGCGGCAGGATAAATGGCAGTAAAATTGCAAACAGCAGCCCCATTGTCACAAGAATCTCCGGTGTGATCACATACGGCTTTCGATACAACACATAGAGCAACATCAATACCACTCCGCCTGCAAAAATAACGCCGGCCTTTCCGAGCGGCTCAGAAGCGACATTCCCCAAAAAAGCATACAGGTTTGGAATGGACATACACAGGCTCGTGTAAAGCTTTGATTGGGATACATACACGGTCAGCAGATCCCAAAGATTCCTCCCCATAATTGCAGCTGGTATAATTGACAAAATATATACACCAGGGATAATCAGTAAGCTGTGAAATTTGACTTTTCTCTTCAAGAACAGCAGCAGCAAGAGCGGTGCAAAAAAGATCGCCTGTAGCTTTAATACAAACGAGATGGCAAACGCCAACACCGCACGGTTCGGGCGATCGATGAGAAAGTAATACAGGCACGCCACCAGCGCGCTGGTGAACATTGCATCGCACTGCGCCCATGCTGCGGAATTCAGCACCACTGTGGGCAAGAAGAGGACCACAGCGTAAGCCATCATCCCATGGGGCCTCCCAGGATACCGAAGCCATACAATCCGCATTACATAATAAGCCAAGACGAAATCGGCTGCACAGGATACCAATTTTATCAGATAGAGATCCTGCCACGGCAAATAGGTCAAGAGCGCTAAAATATAAAAGTAAGGCGGCATATAATCGCCAATATTCATCCCAATCGCCGCCAGGCCGCCATTTTCTTTCAATGCTGGCAAACCATCCCTGTAAAAACTGATGATAATCGTTTGATTCAATGGGAAAGAGATAGAACCGTGTCAGCAGTGCGGCAGCTGAAATCAAAAAAAGAAATAGCACATCTTCCCACTGGATTTCATTCCGTGTATGTGTTGCAGCGTTCAAGCGCACCCGCTCCCTTCGATCTGGATTCAAGGATTTCGCTGATAAACTAAGAAGTGGAATTCGATCTGTGTATCCAGCTGCTGCGTCTGGCGCAGATGTTCGCTTCCTCCGCTCCTGTCTTCCAATAGTATGGGGTCATAGCAAACAGGTTTTGAATCGTTTGATAATCCACGATGGTGATTTCTTTGTGACAACCGTCCTCTGTAAAAATGCAAATCCCGCATATTCTGTATCCTTATATGTATTCTCATACGGATGCTCATACAGAATTTCCTTGAGGCCATAGAGATGCTTCTCCCCGGGACCGCTAAAATCAGATGACCACCCGGTTTTATCACGCGTGCCAATTCCCCTGGAACGATTGGCGCAAACACGTTCACTACCAAATCAGCGCCTGCTTCTGCAAAAGGAATTCCGAAGCTGCTACCACCGCAAAACGCAATCCCCGGTATTTCTTTGCCGCAGCCCGTACCGCACATTTCGATATATCAAATCCAAATACCCGCGCGTATTCTCCAAGCGCTTCTGCCAGGCGTCCCGTATAATATCCTTCGCCACAACCCGCATCTAGCACGACAGGCGATTCGAAAGGTTCTGTGTACTGCAAAGCCAACCGGTTTAGTTCCTCGCTGAAAGGCTGATACAGTCCAGTCTCCAGAAAAGCGCGCCGGGCAGAAACCATCTGTTTGTTGTCCCCAGGGTCTTTGCAAATGCTTCTTTATTGGGCGCCAGAAGATAAACATATCCCTCTTTTGCCAAATCGTAACTGTGACCCTTTGGACAGGAATAGGTCCTTTCCCCTCTCTGTAACAAATCCCCGCATACAGGACAGATGAACAATTTCCTGCACCCTCCTCGCCTTGTGATTTTTTCTGACGGCTCGGCGCCGGCTGGGCGGCCAAGCGCCCAGCCTAGTCATCCCAGTTTGGCGTCGTACCAGGATTTACCGGTTCCCGCATCTGCAAGCAGCGGAACCGCCAGTTCCGCTGCACCGCGCATTTCTTCTGTCAGGAGCGCAGCCGCCTTCTCCGCCTCCTCTTCGGGTGCTTCTACAATCAATTCGTCGTGTACCTGCAAGATCAGCCGGGACTTCATCCCCTCTTTTTTCAGCCGGTCCTCCACACGAATCATGGCAATCTTAATGATATCCGCTGCGGTCCCTTGGATGGGCATATTCCGTGCGACGCGCTCGCCAAACGCGCGCATATTGAAATTGGAAGAGGCCAGCTCCGGCAAATAACGCCTACGTCCGAACATGGTCTCAACGTATCCCTGATCTTTGGCTTGTTCTACGATGCGCTTCATATAGTCGTCTACGCCGCTGTAATGTGCTAAGTAGTCATGAATGTACTGCTCTGCCTCCTTTCGCGTGACGCCAATATTCTTGGCCAAAGAAAACGCTCCAATGCCATACACGATGCCGAAGTTGACCGCCTTTGCACGGCTTCGCATCATTGGCGTAACCATCTGCTCCGGCATATGAAACACCTGCGCTGCGGTGATGCGATGAATATCGTCGTTGTTGAGAAACGCCTGAATCATATTGGAGTCATTTGCCACATGTGCCAACACACGCAGTTCAATCTGCGAATAGTCCGCATCCACCAGCACACATCCCTCTTTTGCTACAAAGAACCGGCGCATTTCGCGCCCCAACTCTGTGCGCACGGGGATGTTTTGTAAGTTGGGCTCGGTAGAACTGATTCGACCTGTGCGCGTCTCTGTCTGATTAAAGTTGGAATGGATTCTTCCATCACCCGCAATCACCTTAGACAGACCATCACAGTAGGTGGACTTCAGCTTTGTCAAGCTACGGTAGTTTAAAATCATCTCAACCGCGGGATGCTCATAGCGCAGATTTTCCAAAATCTCCGCTTTTGTGGAATACCCCGTCTTCGTCTTTTTTCCGTGGGGAAGACCAAGCTTCTCAAACAGAGCATCGCCCAGCTGTCTCGGGCTATTGATATTAAACGCATAACCCACCGATTGATAGATTTCCCCTTGAATGCGGTCAATCTCGGTTTGAAGCGTCTCCCCAAACGCCTCGATGCCCTTTGCATCCACCAAAAAACCAATCGATTCCATATGGGCCAGAACCCGAGCCAACGGCAGCTCAATGGTCTCCAACAGCTCTGTCTGATGATTCCGGGCGATCTGTTCTGCCAGTTTGTCCACTAATTCGGGGAATACCGTCGCCTGTGCGCGGAACAGCGCTTCGGTCTGCCGGCGCTTTCCCTCTACATCCCCGCGTTTGAGGGGTTCCTGTTCCGGTAGTTCCAACGGTAGGTTGTATTCCTGTGCCAATCGCGTCACGTCATACGCTGAAGCCGACGGGTTCAAGAGATAGGCAGCCAACATGGTGTCAAAGGCGCCGCCCGGGATCTCTTCCCCTCCTAATGCTGCATACAGGGGCTTAATATCATGGGTGTTGATTCGGACCGCCGGCAGCGCACAGACCTTGCGCAGAAAATCCGTTCCCTCAAGCTCATATACCCGCATCCCACAACAGAGATATACACGATATACCGCGCCATTCTCATACCAGACGAGACAATCTGCGCGCCCCGATGCACGGAGTTCGTCCAAAAGGGTGTCAGGCGCTCCCACTATGAGTTCATGAACGGGTTTCTCCACATGTTCTTCCTGTGTGACCGCCGGAAGGTTCAATCCCAACTTTTCGATCAAAGAGAACATCTCCAGTTTTACCAATAGGCGCGCTGCAGCTTCCCGGTCGCCCTCCGTTGGGATATAATCCGATAGTTCCGTATCGATCGGCGCATCCGTGCGGATGGTTCCCAAATGGCGGCTCAAATAGGCGTTTTCTTTATCCCGAATTAACTTCTGGCGCATGCCCTCCTTGATTTCCAGCGTGTCGATATTCGCATAGATTTGATCGAGGTCGTGATATTTTTGGATCAATTCCCCTGCACCTTTGGGGCCAATGCCTGCAACCCCGGGGATATTGTCCGAACTGTCCCCCTGAATGGCCTTGATGTCGATCAGTTGCGGAGGGGTTACTCCGTAGTCCTCCATAATCTTTGCCTCGTCATAGAGGGTCACTTGCGGTTGCCCCATCTTCGTCGCCGCCAGCCGCACGGTCACCTGTCTGTTGACGAGTTGCAGGCTATCGCGGTCCCCTGTCGCAATCACACAGGTATCCCCAGTCTCCGTACATTTTGCCGCCAGTGTTCCCAGGATGTCGTCCGCCTCAAATCCTTCACACTCTACCAGCCTGTACCCCAACAGACACAGCAGTTCTTTCAGGTTGGGCAGCTGTTGCGCCAATTCCTCCGGCATTCCCTTGCGCTGTGCCTTGTAGCCGGCATATTCTTTGTGCCGGAATGTCGGGGCGCGCATATCAAAGGCAATCGCCACGGCATCCGGCTCGGTTTCATTCTTTAACTTTTGCAGCATAGTCATAAAGCCATAAATGCCATTGGTATACAGGCCGTCCTTCGTGCTTAACAGTCGAATTCCATAAAAAGCACGGTTCAGGATACTGTTGCCGTCCAATACAAGCAGTTTCATGATTTCTCTCCCGTCTAATCAGTCAATTGTTTTATTATATCACTTTTCGCATGGGAATTTAAGTGTTATAATAACTTCTATCCAATTCTTGCGCGATTGCGCACAATCTTGCGGTAGAATCTGCTCTGTTGAGCCCCTGAGCAAGAGAAAGGCCAACAATCCTGCGGCCGATCTGCCAACCGGAAATGTATTCGGAATGCATGCAGCAGGCAGGAACACCCTTTGACAATCCTCCTTATTTACTCTTTGACAAAGGGAATTTGGTCAACGTATTTTGAACCATTTTTTCCAAAAGGAGGCTCAATTCGGCTCTTTCCTCCATCGTCAATCCGTCTGTAAGCAGCTCCATACACAGATCCCCCTGTTGAATCAGCGTTGGATAAACATCCCAAGCTTTTTTTGTAGGGAAGAGGTTAAACGCTCGTTTATCTTTTGCATTTTGTTCCCTGGTGATGTATCCGGCTGCAATCAGCTTCGCAATCGCCTTGGCAACTACACTTTTTTCATACGAAAGCCGTTTGACCATCTCGTTCTGGGAGATACCGCTGTTTTTACAGGTTTCTATGATGATCGAAACATGCGAGGAATTCAGCCCCAATGGAGCGGCATGTTCGCTCCTCCAGGCATTAATCTTTCGATAGAGCATCAAAATAGCAGCAATATCTTTATCCGGCAGCAGCATACAATCACCTTTTCTGTTTGAAATGTGTTTCGATTATAGCGAAAAGCCGTGGCAAAAGCAACTATTTATTGACAAACGACCTTTCTAAGCTATAATAAAAAGTGTCATTTGCCACTATCTACATGTGTATTCGTCGAAGTGGCTTGACTCTTTCTGTGAGTGGCCCAAATGCTTAGCCACCCGATTCCACAATAGGTAACAGCGCTGTCGTACAGATTCTGCCCTAAAACCGTGCATACGTACGGATAAATCCAAAAGAAACACGGAGTATTCTATGATGAAAATTGGTAATGTGAATCTACAGGGCCGTGCCGTATTGGCCCCCATGGCCGGCGTGACCGATCGGGCTTTCCGTGAAGTCTGTGCAGGCTTTGGCGCCTCCTATGTAGTAAGCGAGATGGTCAGTTCCAAGGGACTACAATACAACGACAAGCACACGAGCCGGCTGATGGAATTGGGCGACGCAGAGCGCCCGGTTGGGATTCAGCTTTTTGGGGATGATCCCGCTGTGCTGGCTTTCGCTGCCAAAAAAGCAATGGCGTATCACCCGGATGTCATCGACATCAATATGGGTTGTCCGGTGCCAAAAGTCGCTGGAAATGGTTCTGGAAGCGCGTTGATGAAGAATCCCGCTCTTTGTGGCGAGATTGTTGCCGCCGTCAAAGAGGCGGTATCCGCGCCCGTAACGGTGAAGATTCGCAAAGGATGGGACCGCCATTCGGTCAATGCTGTGGAGGTGGCAAAAATCTGCGAAGCCGCGGGTGCGGATGCAATTGCTGTGCATGGGCGGACGCGCGATCAGATGTATGAACCATCCGCAGATTGGGACATTATCCGGCAGGTCAAAGAGGCTGTACAGGTTCCTGTAATGGGTAATGGCGATGTGACCAACGCGCAGGAGGCCGCCCGGATGTTGCAAGAAACGGGCTGTGACCTGGTGATGGTAGGCCGTGGCGCCTTGGGAAATCCCTGGATTTTTCAGCAGATCAACGCCTATCTGACCAATTCATGCTGTATCATCCCGGGGCCGGGGCTCTTCGAGCGCCTGACCGTCATGGTAAAGCATATGGAACGGATGTGCCAATATAAGGGCGAAGCCTCTGCGATGCGTGAAGCGCGCAAGCATGTCGGCTGGTATCTCAAGGGCATGCGCGGCGCGGCAGAATTCCGGCGCCGGGCGGGAACCCTGGAGACACGCGAGGATTTGAAAGAACTTGTGAAATGTGTTCTTGAAGCCAATCTGGTAGATGGGGAGGTATCCAAATGAGGAGACGGCCGAGCCGTACCACACGCCGCGTATCATCCTGGTTGGTTGTCGCGGCCATTCTGATTTTTGCTTCGATCAGTGGAATCCGCCTGCATTTAAACGATTCGATTTCGGATGTGGTAGACACAGGGGTCATTCCGGACGGAGCTACGTCCATCTATTATATCGATGTCGGGCAGGGGGACTGCGAGCTAATCCGTACGCCGGATGACCAAACGATTTTGATCGACGCAGGCACAAATGCAACCGGAGATGCGCTTGTCCATTATCTGGAAAAGCTTGGTGTCACACAGATTGACACCCTGATCGCTACCCATCCGCATGAGGATCACATTGGCGGTATGGATGAAGTAATCCATGCGTTTCCCATAGGTGAAATCTATCTGCCAAAGATTGCAGATAGCCAGACGCCGACCACACGGACATATGAACGCCTCCTGGAAGCCATTGACGATCGGGGGCTTTCCATTACGCCGGGCCATGGGGGGATGACCATACTGGATGAAAATGGCATCAAGCTGGAATTTCTCGCACCCAATTCTGATTCCTATGCCGAGTTAAACAGCTATTCCATTGTGGCAAAGTTGACCTGTGGGCAGAAAAGTTTTCTTTTCACCGGCGATGCAGAGGCAGACAGCGAGGATGAAATGCTTGAAGCCGGTTATTCCCTTCGCAGCGATGTTCTCAAATGCGGCCACCACGGAAGCTCTACGTCCACCAGTTCTGCCTTTTTACAAGCTGTCCAGCCAACTTATGCGGTGATTTCTTGTGGTGTGGACAATGACTATGGCCATCCACACCGGGAAACACTGGATAAGCTCGAAAAAGCCAATGTCGAAATTTACCGCACCGACGAGCAGGACACAATTCTGGCTGTATGCGATGGTACAAACATCACCTTCGAAACCGGCCTTGGGTCCCTTGTCAAGTAAAGGAGCACAGCATGTTTTTAAAAAACTTTAAGATTGATACCTCTCGCGCTCGGGATTCTTGGCCGCGCCACGTCGACCGCTTAGAGGATCTTCCTGCGCCCTACCGTCCACACATTGCGGAATGGATGCAGCGGGGTATGCCCATTTCACAAGTTCTCTTTGTCCGTCAAACCAATCATTGGGTAACTGAAAAGCCGGAATACGTCGTCGCTTGGCAGGAAAACCGTATTCTCTATTTGCAAAAGCAACTATTGGGCGGGGTGGTTCCCACCGTTTTAGATGCAGAAACGGTTTCCTATGCGTTGTATTCTCATCGTCTTTTGGATAACCGCCTCACAATCTGCTATCTCTCCGACGGAGAAGCGCATAAGTTGATGTTGCATTTCAATGCGGCCACCGAAGAGCTCTTTTATCCCCTCTTTTCCATCCTGCTGCACCATACATTTACCCAACCTAGTCCTGCGCGGGATGAAAACCTTGCGTCCATTGTCGCTTCCCTACGGGAAAAAACCTTCCGGATGTGCAGTTATGTCGAGCTGATCTATCGCTTTGATGACACCATTCAAGCATACTATTGGGATAAGAATATCACACCGGAACAGCAGAAACGCAACGAAAAAAGCCTAAAACGCATCGAAGAAACGGAATATCTCGCTGCCTTGACCGGCCAGGGGATTGCATTGGAAAAAATCGCAGAAAATGCAATCGACGTGGGATACTTCTTCCACAACGCAATCTCGCAAGTTTCTCTGGTATTCTCTGGAGAAAACAGCCTCGCTCTTTGTCTTTCAAGTGTATCTGGGGAATCCTTTTACGTGCCGGTAAAACCAGAGAACCATTCCGCTGCGGAGGCATTCGCGCGCAGCTATAAAAAATAATCTGCGGTTATTTTTCCTCTGCCTGTTCCGGCGCCTGCGATTGGTAAAAAGCAGAGCTATAGGAAGGTCATTGTATGGCGGAACAACAAAATTGCCTCCTTCCGAGGAAAACAAACCTTTTGATCCAAGAAAGTTCCCTACAGATTGCAACCTATTGTGGGAAGCTATAAAATCCCCTCTATTTTTCCTTATGAAAGATATACGTAAGGGGCAGCAGTCATGAGGATGTGCCAAAAGGCATGAAATGACTTTTGGATACCTTCGTTTTTTAGAAACGCAGATATTTTTCCAAACAGAAAGAGGATGCTCCTTTCCTATGAATCCAAAGATTCGTAGTTTGGGCACACCCTCTTGAAACAAATATGTTCGTGGTTTTATTAATAGGGATAGCAGCTATCAATAGCCATTGTAAAGCAGTAGGGTGCCCCAAACGAACATAAAAACTCTGATTCAAAGAGTTCTTTAACACGACCGATAAGTCATCTTTCAAACGAAGGCGCATGGCAAAACCAATCAGATTTGCCATGCGCCTTCGTTTGCCTTTTTATGCCATTCCATGAAAGCTTCCATACCCCAACACAAGCTTCCTAACGTAAGAAGGGCCATGAACTGTTTCCAGCCCACGGCCCCTACCATCATTCATCTTTTGGATCATCAAAGAAGGAATCCCAATCAAAATTGCCATTCTCATCCTTTTGATCCTTCATGATTTCTACCTTAAATCCGTAAGGGCTCTCCCCTACATCCTTTCCGTTGCCCGAAGACGTTTCACCCGGCTTACCATCTTCAACGAACCGCACATCCGGCTGGACAATCTCAAATTTTTCCTGTACGGGAACATTTTCTGACAACGTCGCTGTGGTAGGCGTTTCCTCTTCGGTCACAACCTCCTCGGCGATTTCCTGTGATACAGGCGCTTCTTGAGATTCTTCTGGCTGCCCTGTTTGCTCAGACAGTTCCTCTTGCTCCTCATCCGATGAGAAGAGATAGTCCTCACGCTGCTGGACACCGCTGCTATCAGAACTGATGTCTGTAAATTCTTCAATCTCTCCGGTGTCGTCAAAAGCGCTCCGTCTCCGCGGTGCAAAGAACTGCGCATAGACAAAGAATGCTATTCCACCTAACCCCAGCACAATCAAGGCAATTCCCAACGGCAAAATCCAGGAGAAAGAACCCTGTTTTTCTTCAGAGTTTCCATCACCATTTCCCTGGGGAGTGTTTTCAAAGGGTTTTGCGTCAGGAGATTGGCTTACTTCCCCGCTGGTAAGTAACTCGCTCCAATCTTGGGAAGAGAGTAAATCCGGATCGCTGGTTGCTTCTGCTGCTCGAGAAGCATTCTGGTTGATTTCCGCATTGTCCGTGTTGACCGAAACGGCCGGCTTCTGGCTTGCTGGCGGCTGATATGGTTCCTCTTCCGGATCTTCTTCCGGGGTGGATACTTCAACCTCTGAGGACTCCGGCTGGCTCTCCGTCCCATCTGGAAGAGACGTTCCATCCGGATTGGACGACGCGTTGGGGTCCGAAGGATTTTCTGCCGGCGGTACTTCCTCACCCGGCGATGTCACCGGTGCACTGGGGTCAAACGGCGGAGAAATACCTGAGTCTGATGACACTGCCGGTGCATTTGGGTCTACCAACGTCCCCGTATTGGGGTCCGTGGCAGGCGGAATGGTTGGATCAACCTGTGTATTAGGATCGGCGTCCGGAATGATCGGATTGACCGTAGAATCCCCCGGAATCCCCGGATCGACTGTGGACTCCACTGGCGCTGCCGGATCGGGAACCGGCGTAATCTCCGTCGCAAAGGCTGTGACAGCAAATGTAGAGGCCACAAAGACCAACACGGAGGATAGGAGGGCTGCCCGGCGCAGCATTCCATTGCGTTTCGATCGTTTCATATTCGTTTATTCGCTCTCCTGTCTGTAATCAGGCGTACGAGCCCTGAAAGGAAATCGTCGCATTTTCCTTAACATCATATCACAAATACACCTAAAAATACAACTGGTAAATCGTCGGCCACTGAGAAAGTTCCCATTGTTTCAAAAAAGCAGCCCTTCTGTCGCTGCTGCGTGTTGTGGATGCCTACCATAAATCGAAGCCATTTACCTATCGAAGGTCCGCTACTGAATGGTCTTGTCATTTTCCTCCCCTATCGAATATGTATGAAAGGAACCGGTACTGCATGCTTCTAGCTGGATGCTCTTTTGTAAGAGAATGGCAACGCTTGGCGAAATAATAAACCACTCCAGTGAACCCCCGCGGAGTATTCCGTCGTGCACCGGTAGGCTGTATCCAATGGGGCGTGCCGGTTCTAATCGTAGCATACCCCTCTCAACTTTTCTTTCCACGGGCTTTGTTGTCCTCTCGTTCTATAAGCAAGCGATCCGTTTTAAGCATGATGGTAACTGTCAAAACCCATTTCCGAACGGAAAATACCACTTGTAGATCCTCCTTCTACGAACCATGCGCGGACCGCCGTATTGGAAGGACGTCCTCTTTTTCCGGCGTTTCATGTCTGCTGTCGCACAATCACCTTTACAATTTTTTATAATTCATCATAAAATTACAAATTGTATAGATCAATCGGTGTCCACTGTATAGAGAACTCCATTTGTGCAAAGAATCCTAAAAAATATGCTGGAAAAGCTTGCGGGCCCTACTGGAACGCGCTATAATGAAGGCGCGTAAGCACGCCTCCTTGGAGGAATTGCAGATGGTATCTGCTCGGTTTTCGGCGCAGATGCCCGGAAATTGATCCGGGCAAAATTTTTGTGATGGGAGAATTTTTATCATGTGTACAGGAGAACCGGCCAGTATTATGCTCGGTACGGTGGAGGATCTGCCGCAGATTTATGCGGATATGGAGCAGCAGTTTCCGCCCGACGAAATGTACAAGTATAAAAACCTGCTTCATCTTCTTCATGGGGATAAATATAAAATCCTGCTGTATAAGCGGGACTCCGATGGCGAACTGCTCGGTTATGCATTGGTTTATACCGTTGAGAACTGTAATATTCTTTGGTTGGATTACATCGCCATCTTAAAACAGCATCAATCCCACGGATATGGCAATCAGCTGTTCAACGCCCTATGGCACAAATATTGCGGGCCGTTTGACGGCATTCTTTTCTCTGTGGAGCACGTCTGTAAAGAGAATCCGAGCTTGGCCAAACGTCAAGAGCGCCGCATCCAGTTTTATGAACATCTGGGTGCATACCGGCTTCACGCAGATTTTCAGCTTCCATGCGAAAATGGCGCCCTTCCGATGTATCTGTATTTTAAGCCGCGGCGTGGCTTATGCACCATCAGCCGTACCGTACAGATTCAGGCCATCCGCCAGATGTATGAGTATTGTTTTTTCTATCTGCATCATTACAAGGATCTTCTCGCCCGTTTTAAGCCGACGATCTTGGACGAACGGCTTCTTCCAGCACGCCGTCCTGTATGGCCACACGCCGCTGCGCCTGCTGCGCAATCCGCTCGTCGTGTGTAATCAGCAGGATGGTTCTGCCCTCTTCATGCAATCCATGTAAAATATTCATCACCGCCGTTCCCGATTTGGTATCGAGGTTTCCGGTGGGTTCGTCCGCCAAAATGATGGGTGGCCTTGCCGCAATTGCGCGCGCAATGGCCACCCTTTGTTGTTGTCCGCCGCTCATTTGATTGGGACGGTGACGCATTCGCTCCGTCAATCCAACCCGGCACAGGGCGTCCTCGGCCAAGGCGCGCCGTTCCTCCCGCGGAATTCCCCGATAGGAAAGCGGCAATTCCACATTTTCCAGCGCAGTCAATCCTGGGACCAAATTAAATCCTCTGAAAAATAAACCCGATCTTTCGGTTACGAATATCGGACAGCTGGTCCTCCGATAGCGCATCGACATTTTCGCCGTCGAGAATATATTCACCGGAGGTAGGTGTGTCCAAACACCCCAGTACATTCATAAGCGTTGATTTTCCCGAACCGGACCGTCCGACGATAGCGACAAATTCACCCTTTCCCACCGTGAGCGAAACACCGTCAAGTGCATGAACTTCATTTTCTCCCTGCCGGTAGATTTGTATAAAGGTTGCGTTACGATCATAATTGGTTTCATCATTTCACCCCGCAATATCATACCCCGCAATCTCGCAAAGATACTGACTGCAAAAGCTTTTACAAATCTGACGGAATCCGGTATAATAAAGGTAGGATCGGCGCCTTTTTCCATGGAAAACCGTCCGAAAGGAAAAGGAATGGTATCTTTTCTTTGCTGCAGAGTACAGTCATCGGCCTCCTTTGGAATGGCCCATGGAAACTATGTGTGATTTCGTAGGCTCAAAAGGACTTACGGAAGAAACAGACGGATCAGAATTCGGAATCCAAAATCTGTGGCGCGCAGGGAACTGGCAAAGCAATGGGAAAAGGCCGCTTTTCAGGCCTTCCAAAGTTTCCCAGTCCCCTTTAAAGGCAGTCTTCCGAGCGCCAGGGATTTTTGACAAAAATAAAAGGAGAGCGAACCATGCTGAATACCTATTGGAAACAATTTAAGAGTGGCACCGACATTCGCGGAGTGGCCAGTGAAGGCGTTGCCGGACAAGAAATCAACCTGACCGATGAGGTGATCGAAAAGATGGCAGCCGGTTATGTCCTGTGGCTGTCCAACGCAGTCAAAAAGGCCCCATCCGCGCTGACCATTGCTGTCGGACACGATTCTCGCATCTCCGCGCAGCGCATCCAGGATGCCGTGACGCGCACCCTGGTGGGAGCAGGTGTGCGGGTGTTGGACTGCGGACTGGCTTCCACCCCCTCCATGTTCATGACAACCATCGATCTGGCATGCGATGGGTCGGTGCAAATCACTGCCAGCCATCATCCATTCAACCGCAATGGCCTCAAGTTTTTTACCAGGAACGGCGGTCTTGACGGTTCGGACATCGAACAGATTCTACTTTTTGCACAGGAAGGGCAGACGTTGCCTTCCGGAACGGGGCATGTGGAGACGGTCCATTATATGGCTGACTATGCAAAGCGTCTGCGTGAAATGATTCAAGAAGGCGTCCATGCGGCCGACTATGAACACCCACTCAAGGGATTTCACATTGTAGTGGATGCCGGAAATGGCGCTGGCGGATTTTATGCGCGCGATGTGTTGGCGCCGCTCGGTGCAGACATAGAAGGCAGCCAATTTTTGGAGCCGGATGGTATGTTTCCAAACCATATTCCGAACCCTGAAAACGAAGAGGCCATGCAATCCATCTGCCAGGCGGTTTTGGATGCAAAGGCAGACTTGGGCGTCATCTTCGACACAGACGTAGATCGCGGTGGAGCCGTGGATGCACGTGGGGAGGAAATCAATCGCAACCGCTTGGTAGCGATTGCCTCTGCGATTGCCTTGGAAGGAAATCCCGGCGGAACCGTTGTAACGGATTCCATCACCTCCAGCGGCCTAAAAGAATACATTGAACAGACCTTGGGCGGCGTTCATCATCGCTTTAAGCGTGGCTATAAAAATGTCATCAATGAAGCGTTACGGCTGAACCAGGAGGGCGTGAACTGTCCGCTGGCGATTGAGACATCCGGTCATGCGGCACTGCGTGAAAACTATTTTTTGGATGACGGCGCTTATCTGGTGACAAAAATCATCATTCAGATGGCACGGCTTCGCGCGGAAGGTAAGACGCTCGACTCCATGCTGGAATCGCTCAAGGAGCCGGTGGAGACCGCTGAACTGCGGTTCCCGATCCTCAAGGATGATTTCCGTTCCTATGGGGAGTCTGTTATCGCCGGCGTGAGCGCCTATGCCAAGACCCACAGCTGGAATGTGGCCCCCGACAACCGTGAGGGTATCCGCGTCTCATTTGGAAAAGGACGTGGGGATGGTTGGTTCCTGTTGCGGCTAAGTGTCCACGATCCTATTATGCCTTTGAACATCGAGAGCGACACCGCCGGAGGAACACGCCTGATCGCAGAACAGCTTAACGACTTCCTAATGGAATGTCAAGGCTTGGACCGCAAGGCAATGGACAAATTTTTGGCCTAAGCGTCAAACAGATAAAAACAAAGAGGGTGCCCAAAAGTCATGAAGTGACGGAAGGAGCCCCTCTTTTTTTAGAAATGCAGATATTTTTCCAAACAGAAAGAGGATGCCCCTTTCCTATGAATCGAACAATTTGTAGTTTGGGTCACCCTCTTCTATATTGATGATCTGACATTGCAGTATGATCTTCCTCGTAAGGAAACCAACCTGTTGCCAAGGCAATTGATCGATCCTGGTGCGAATTCACCCATACCGCATCGTCCAGTTTTCCACATCTAAAAAGGGATCTGTGGAAACTCTGTACAACTGGGCAAAACCATCATAATTCTATCGGGGAAGCCTCTATATGGTTTTTACGACCACAATGGCTACTGCTTTACAATGCAATCCCGCTGTACCGGATGATTGTATCATCCGGTTACCTTACGCAAGTCTTTTTAACAGAGTTCAAAATCCTAAATACCTCTATACCACTCAAAAAGAATTCCATGGGACTTTCATTCTTTACAGAGAGCGTTTTATTCTTAAATCGATCGTGCTTTGGAAAAATAACGGATAGTCGGAACTGGGCGGCGATGCATAAAGGCAATCCATAGAACCGCCATCCTCTTGACCTTCTGTTCATACATCTGGGCTATGATACCACCCGCCTTTTGTCTGTCGATCACGCGCCCCTTCGGCTGTAGAAAGGGTAGAACTTTATGCAAAAGGGAGTTGGCCCTGCCTATGGAGAAACCTCCTAGAAGAACAAATCGATGGACCGTCTAGGGACGGGGACAACCATCCATGCATATTCTTTAAGAAAAGGACTTCTGCCAAATCCTCCGACAATCGGTATAAAAAATAGCGCCTCTTCCAGCTGTACATCTGGGGGAGGCGCTATTTTGCAGGTTGTGATGATAAACGATTCGATCTTCTTATACCTTCACGATTCATCATGCGGTGCGGTACCTAGCCCGTTCCGTCGTTTTTTCGCACTTCCATTCCAATCGGAGCTTTTCCACGGGACGGATCAACACAAAAGGTGTCTGTTCCCGGAAATTATTAGCGGGGTTATCTCGAACCATTGCAGTTAATATTTCGTCTGGAATGCGAAGGCCCTCCGACTTTCCCAGAATTTCTACGCCATAATCGTTGGCATCAACAATCATACAGGCGATACCCAACCGACGGGAAATCTCCGTGCAAACTTCTTCAGAACGCACAGGAAGAAGAATCCCAAATTCACCGTATTCTGGAAAAGCATGACTGTAAAAACCATCCAAGCCACTGACCTCCGGGCCTGCAATCTCATAGAAAATGCCGCGCCTGCAAAACAGCTTGCCAATGGCTGCCATCGCAGCTGCATAAAGGATTTTTTTCCTCCCGCACAGTTGAATGGCAATCTGCATCTTGTATGGATTGTTCACGCCAATGCCCGCTGTACTACGAGAGGCAAACCGCGATAAAAATTTCGCCAACAGGCTAACCCGTACATCTTTTTTATAAATCACGCGCTTCTGACAGAGAGAGATAATCTTTTCGCTGATGGAAAGGATATCCCCAGGCCGATAGAGCGGCGCAACATAGCGCCGCACCAGATCGATGTAATCCTCCCCCACGCCAATCCGATGGGTGTGAATAGCGTGGCGCATATACCAATTTCCTTCCACGTCGATGCAGACCTGCTTCCCTTCGTTCGCATAAAACTCCATAGGAAATGCCTCCTTCTTTTCCGATGGATGTAGTATACGGCAAAACATACGGGCAGTTGGAAAGGCCATCTTATCAAAATCTTTCGATTTCCTTACGAAATAGGGTCATCTTTTGCCTGCCATCCAATCCGGTAAAAATTGTATAAAGCCGGGCGATTCGGCCAAAATAGCAGGTAGATATGATAAAAAGGATGTGAACGGATTTGGACATTAAAGTCACAAAAACCGAATACCAACAGATGGCTCAAAAGGCCTCTCCAAACTCAAAGGTCTTGCGCAACTGTGTTGTGGCGTTTTTAATCGGAGGCGCAATCTGTACGCTTGGACAAGCATTGACTACGCTTTTTTTGTCGTTTGAACTCCCAGAAAAAACAGCCAAGGCATTTGTTTCCATCACACTGATCGCTTTGAGCGCCATCCTCACCGGTCTGAAAGTATATGATAAGATCGCCAAGCACGGCGGCGCGGGCACTCTGGTTCCAATCACTGGATTCGCCAATGCGATTGTTTCCCCTGCAATGGAATTCAAAAGCGAAGGTTATGTCATGGGCATTGGTGCAAAAATGTTTTCCATCGCAGGGCCTGTACTGGTGTATGGAACGTGTGCCTCCATCATTTACGGGTTGATTATCTTCCTCTTTAAGATGTATTGAAAGGGGGTGCTTCCATGCCGACCAGAATTGGAAAGTATACTCTACAGATGGATAAGAGCCCAGGAATTCTCGGTTTTGCCTCTATTGCAGGGAAAAAGAGAAAGAGGGGCCCCTGGGCGCCTTTTTTGACGTCAGCCATACGGACAACACCTTGGGAGATGTAAGCTGGGAAAAGGCAGAAAGCCAGCTTCAAACCGAAGCGGTGGAAACCGCACTCAAAAAAGCCGCTTTAGAGGGGAAAGATGTGGACTACATCCTTGCAGGCGACCTATTAAACCAATGTATTTCCTCTACCTTTGGCCTGCGCAGCCTGGGGATTCCCTTCTTGGGACAATATGGCGCATGCTCTACAATGGCCCAAACGCTGGGGCTCGCATCGCTGTTTGTCGAAACAGGAATTGCACGGCGTGCTGTCGCTGTTACGTCCTCCCACTTCTGTTCTGCGGAACGGCAGTTCCGCTTCCCTCTAGAATACGGCGGCCAACGCACCCCGACCGCCCAGTGGACCGCTACGGCGGCGGGTTCCGTTGTAGTGGGGGCCCACGGCCGTGGAGAAGTCAAGGTTAACGCGGTGACCTTTGGGCGCATCGCTGATCTGGGCATTAAGGATGCCAACAACATGGGGGCTGCAATGGCCCCCGCTGCTGCACAAACTTTGCACGACTATTTGACCGACACCGGCACCTCTCCCTCGGACTACGATCTGATACTGACTGGAGATCTTGGTGCCGTGGGGTGTGAGTTGATGGACGAAATTTTGGAAAAGGACGGCATCGACATCCGCGAAATACACAATGATTGCGGCCTGATGATCTATGAACGTCAAGCGCAAGACGTCCACGCCGGTGGTTCCGGATGTGGATGTTCCGCGGCGGTCCTGTGCTCGATTATTTTACAACAGCTTTCCTCTGGGGAACTCAAGAAGGTACTATTTCTTGGCACCGGCGCTCTGATGTCCACCACATCCTCACAACAGGGTGAAAGTATTCCCGGCATTGCCCATCTGGTGTTTCTGGAATCTCAGGTAAAAGCAGACTAATTTGTTTATTTCCTTCATTCCGAAAGAGAGGGTATCCCTTCCAGGCATTTCATGCCTTTTGGGATACCCTCTCTTTTGTTTGAAACCATTGTGCGCCAGAAACCGCCGCCCGCCAAACGCATCTCCTATGCGTTTTCGCCGGAGACCCCTCTCCGGCCCGGGCGCATTTGCGCCCGGCGGGCGGCTGCCTATGGCTTCACTAAGGTGGCCTTCACCCTCGGCCGTGATACTTGCGCAACGCGTTCATCCAAGCGCTGCTGTCCCACCGTATCCATAAAAAGCTTGTTCAAGCTGTTTTGATTTTCCCTGCCGCCCACCAGGGAGAACAATACCTCGAGCGACGCCTCCACACTTGGCAATTCGTCAAAACGAATCAGCATCTTCTCCGGGCTATACAGAATAAACTTGAGAACCCGGACGCTCGGCGTCTCTGTAAAACAGACAAATACTTTCAAAACCGGCCGGTCATCCTCATCCGTCGTCAAGCGGGCTGTGCTGCCGATGGCATACACCTCCCCATTGAGCGTGATGCATCCTTTGCGCGGGATTCCATCCATGCCCGCCACAATGAGATTTGTCTCCGCGCCATCCTCTACGATCAGGCGGCATTCTCCCGGTGAAAATTCCATACCAATCCTGGAAATGTTTGCTCCAAAATTGTTGGTCGTCCCCTGCAAGATCAGCGGCATCAAAGCCGCAGAACTATTCTCCAGCTGATACTGACAGCCGTTCCATTTGCGCAGTTCCGGAGGAACCGTAGGAACCTCCTGCTTTTCCGGAAACACACGCCTCCACATACGTGTCAAGGTGGATACGTGTTTCGGCTTTGGAGCCGTTTCCCGGATCGCATACAAATTTCCCAGTGCGCTGCGCAAAGAACGCAGCGCGCGGATGTCGTTGGGCAACGGACCATCCGAAAGTTCTTTCGCTCCATCGCCAAAATATTTCTCCACAATGTGGCATGTCTCGTCTGCAAAAAGGCTTGGGCTTCCGCTGGTGAGAGCCAACACCATATCCCGTTCCGGCAAAACAATCACATATTGCCCCAACATCCCGTTGAACTGATAGGCGCCTTTTGCCCCAAAACTCCAAATTTGGTAACCATAGCCGGTGGAATAATCCCCTTCCCGGGTGGGGGTATCCATCTTGGTAGATTCGGCAATCCAGCTTTCTGGCAGAAGTTGCTTTTCAGCACCATCCACTGTCCAACGGCCGCGCTGCAAATAGAGCTGTCCCAGTTTTGCCATATCCACAATCCGCAGCCAGAGTCCCCAACCACCTTTTTCAATTCCCAAGGGGCATACGTCCCAACTTACATGGTGAATCCCCAATGGATCGAACAGGCGCGGCGTCAGATATTCCACCAATCCCATGCCCGTCTTCCTGTAAAGAATGGCACTGAGCAGGTACGTATTCAAACTGTTATAACTGAATTCCGTTCCTGGCTCAAAGGAACAGTCCGACTGTAGAATTGCACGAACCCAGTCCTTTTCCACTGCAGAGTTCACTTCATTGAATTTTAGGCCCGAGGTCATGTTCAGCAGGTGGCGTATGGTAATACCGCTGATCCGTGCACTGCGAAACAGTACATTTTTATCCGGGAAGAAACTCGCTGCTGGATCGTCCAAGCTCAAAAGTCCCTCTTGCACGGCAAACCCCACCGCCATACTCACCACACTTTTGGAGAGGGAAAACATCATATGAGGATAACTGCCGGAATACGGCTTCCAGCTTCCCTCTGCGATGATTTTCCCGTGACGGAGTACCATCGCACTGTGCACATGAATGGACGGACAGGCATCCAACTCCTCAAAAAAACGCTGTATCTGGCCGCTTGGAATACCCTCGCGCTCCGGGATGGAACGCAAAAGTCCGCCCGAATCGGCGTTTGGAATGTTCTTGTGCTTCTGCGGCACAAACGGATAGGGGTTGATGTGCTGCATATCGCCGCGGAACAGCTTCATCAACAAGTCCACAACCTTCATCTGGGAACGCAAATCCATCATCGACCATCACCTCGAAAAGAAGGGCTCGATCAACGCCTCGTAGTCAACTTCCTTTGGAGGAGGCACTGGTGTGAGCCCAAATTTCTCTGCCAGGCGCCTCTGGGTGCCGGGCAGTTGAATCCGCAGCTCTTCCGGCAGGTCTGGCAGCAAAACGATCGCTTGGGTCCGGCTTTCCAGCAGATATCCACATGCATCAAAGCCAGTCAGGCGGCGTACATGTTCGGGCTCTCCGTGTTCATCCAAAGGGACGTGCAAAGCACGGAATACAGGCTCTGCACAGAGCAACCGACCGCCTTCCACTGCGCTTACCAAATAGAGCAACGGATATTTCTTTAAAAAGGAAGCCAACGCGCGGCACAACCCCTCATACCGTGCACTTGCGTTGACACCCTGCACTGTAACCCGCAGATTTGCTGCCGCTTTACGCACCTCCAGTTCACACAGAGAGGTGCGGTGCGCTTGAAAAAACAACAGCCCAGCATCCATATCTTCTTCCCTCCATTTCTTTGAAACAAGTTGGAACGCGGCTTACACCGCGTTCCCCTCCACCGGCATCCCTGCTAAATACCGCCGCACCATATCCAATGCATAATGCGCCGCACGGTCGCGCACCCAAGACCGGTTCTTGACACGGCCTGGCGGGTCCATCCGCCGCACCCAGGTATGCACCCCATCGCTCAGCGCCATATAGACCAGACCGACCGGCTTTTCGGGGGTGCCGCCGCCAGGTCCGGCGAGGCCCGTGATACCCAGTCCCAAATCTGCCCCGGCCTTTTTTCGTACGCCCTCTGCCATGGCGCGCGCCACTGGCTCGCTGACCGCGCCGTAAGCGGGAAACAGGTCCTCCGGCACTTGCAACAACATACTTTTGACCGTATTGGCATAGGTCACCGCTCCCATTTCAAAAACCTCCGACGCCCCTGGGACGTCTGTCAGCCTCTTTGCAACAAGTCCACCGGTACAGGATTCTGCGGTTGCCAGATGCAACCCTTTCTCCCGCAGGCTGTTCACCACTACTTCTTCGAGGCTTTCCACATCAATTCCATAGACGAAGTCTCCCAATCGCGCACAGACTTCCCGCACCACGGGCGCGCATAGAGCGGTAGCAACCTCCACCGATCCAGCCTTTGCCGTCACACGGACAAACATCTCATTCTCTTTTGCATACGTCGCCACGGTCGGATTGGCCCCTTGGGTCAGATCCCGTATTTTTTCCTCCGCGGCGCCCTCTCCAATTCCAAAGACCCGTACCATCTGCGAGACGATGACCGCCTGTTCCCGTTGGGCCAGATAGGGCACTGCATAACGCTGAAGCATCCGTTCCATCTCGGCCGGCGGGCCGGGCAGCATAATTACCACCTTGCCTGTATCCGTCTCCAAACCACAGCCGGGCGCTGTGCCCGCATCATTGGGAAACACCGTGCACCCCTTGGGAAGCATCGCCTGTTTATATTGATTTTCTCCGCAGTAACGTCCCTTAAAATAGGTCTCAATCCGCTGGCGGCTCTCCTCATGCAATTCAAGCTCTACCCCGGCCGCCTCCGCAATCGTCTCCTTTGTCAGATCATCCCCCGTAGGACCAAGGCCACCGGTGGTAATCACGACATCACTGCGCGAAAGTGCTTCCCGCAAGGCCGCACGCAGGCGTTCCGCATTGTCGCCCACCGTACAGGCAAAAAGCAGGTCAATGCCCAGGGCGGACAGCTCCCGCGCGATCAAGGTGGTGTCTGTATTAACCGTGTGTCCTAAAAGTAGTTCCGTGCCTACAGAGATAATTTCCGCATTCATTCCGATGTAAGCCTCCTCATGGCAAAACTTCCGATACTCCGCGCATCCATCTGCGCCCCATAAAAAGGGACTCCCAACGCCTCTTATGAGGAAACACATCCACCAGGTGATCTCCCCTTCTCAGGTACCGTTCCAAAGGTCAACGGTACGGCGTTATCTTTCGGAAGGTCGTACGCTTTACACAATCTTCCAAGAGCGCCTCTTTATCCAGCGCCGCCTCTGCCTCCAACAGTTTTTCCATCTCCGGACGGGTACGCGGGTGCTTGGGCGTAAAAACAGTACAACAGTCTTCATATGGCTGAATGGACAAATCGTACGTATCAATCCTGCGCGCCATGGCGACGATCTCGCTCTTGTCCGTACCGATCAGCGGACGGAATACCGGCATCATCGCAGCTGCATCCGTACAGACAATGGCTTGTAGGGTCTGACTGGCCACCTGTCCCAGGCTTTCGCCGGTAATCAGGGCTGAGCATCCTTCCTTGCGCGCAATACGCTCCGCCGCCCGCATCATAAAGCGGCGCATAATCAGTGTAAAATATTCTTCCGGGCACTTATCACGAATCTCCTCCTGAATCTTGGTGAACGGCACGGTGAACATAAAGATTCTGCCGGCATATTCGCTGACCTTTTGCAGAAGATCTACCACCTTTTGTTCTGCGCGTTCACTGGTATAGGGAGGGCTGGCAAAGTGTACCGCTGTCAATTCCAGACCGCGCCGAGCCATCTGCCAGGCAGCTACGGGGCTGTCAATCCCACCGCTGATGAGAATCGCCGCCTTACCGCCCGTCCCTACAGGAATGCCGCCTGCCCCGGGCAAAGCCTTCCCATGGATATAAGCGCCGAAATCGCGGACTTCCACCCGTACTTCCAAATCCGGGTTGTGCACATCGACATGCAGATTGGGGAACTGTTGCAACAAATATTCCCCCACTGCCGCAGAAATCTCCGGCGACTTGAGCGGAAAGTGCTTGTCAGAGCGCTTACTCTCCACCTTGAAACTCGAAATGGTACGAAGCTCGTCGCGCAAATAGTCCACTGTTGTTTTCAAAATGCTGTCCATATTCTTCTCTGCCATACAGGCGCGGGAAAAGGCGATCACACCGAACACCTTTCCGACCCGTTCTGCCGCAGCTTCCAGGTCAATCCCCTCTTGTAACGGCTCCACATAGATGGTCGACTGCGCCTCACGGATGTCAAATTTCCCCAATGGTTCCAGACGCCGCCGGAGATTGCGAATCAGGGCGAATTCAAAACTTTGGCGATTCAACCCCTTTAATACAATTTCACCCAATTTGATTAAAATAATCTCTTTCATCTTACAAATCCTTACATTTATTTTTTAACAGCCAAACTGGCCAAGCCTTCCCGCACGCCTTCCACCAAGGCATCCACATCTTCCAGCGTATTCAAGTGGGAAAAACTAACCCGCAAGGCTGCTTGAATCCGTTCCCTTGGAAGCCCCATCGCTTCCAAGACGGGGCTCTGTTTCCCCTTCGAACAGGCAGACCCGGACGAGACATAAACGCCACGTGCTGCAAGGAAATGCAGCATGGTTTCCGCCCGGACAGCGCCTACGCTGAAATTGACTATATAGGGCAATGCATCTTCTGGCGAATTGAACTCCACGCCGGGCAATGCCAGCAACTTTTCCCGGCAAATAGCCGCGAGCTCTTCAGCCTGCCGTAATCCTTCGTTCACAGGGGGAAGCGCTTTCACCGCCGCGCCAAAACCGCCGATGGCCGGCAGCCCCTCCGTGCCAGGCCGCATTCCGTGCTCCTGTCCGCCGCCAAAAGTGCGAGGTGCAATACGGACGCCTTTGCGTACATATAGAGCGCCAACCCCTTTGGGGCCGTGAATCTTATGCGCGCTGATACTCAGTAGATCAATTTTTCTCCGCTCCGGCCTTAAATCGAGCTTCCCGAATCCCTGCACTGCATCGACATGGAGTAATGCGGGCGCCTTCTTCGCTGCAATGGCCTGTGCCGCCGCATCCAGAGGCAGGATCGTCCCAACCTCATTGTTAACCGCCATCATTGTGACCAGCGTCGTATCAGGACGAACCGCCTCCTGTACAGCTTCGGGCAAAATGTGGCCTTCCCGGTCAGGTTGAAGCCAAGTGACCTCCCAGCCCTCCTTTTCAAGTTGGCGTACAGCATTTGTCACAGACGGGTGCTCAATCTGCGTGGTGACAATATGCATCCCCATGCGTTTTCGTGCATATGCTGCTCCAAAAATCGCAAGATTGTTGCTTTCCGTCCCTCCAGAAGTAAAAAACACCTCGTCCTCTTTGGCGCCCAAGGCTGCGGCGATATTGCGGCGCGCCTCGGTCAGCGCCTGCTCGGCGCGGAAGCCCAGGGTATGAAGGGATGAAGGGTTTCCATAGTTTTCCGTCATCAGCTCCATCACCTTTGCAGCAGCTGGCTCGCACACGCGGGTGGTGGAGGAATTGTCAAGATACGCTTCTTTCAAAGGACAGGACCTCCGATATATGAATTCATGAATCCATATTATACACCATCCTGGCAGCCAGAGCAACGCGCGCCATTGCATTTTTGCATTTTCCGTTTATAATAAGAATCAATCTAGGAAGAGGTTTTCGGGGACGCCCGCCCGGCAGAAGCCGGGCACTCCGGCATAAGGCCGGATATGTGGCGCAACATTTGCGCCACAGGCGTCCCCTCCCGGAATTTCCTCCGGTTGAAAGGAGTGCCGCCATGAAAAATACCAAACAGCGCGAGGCCATGCTGTGCGTTCTGCGTCAGAGCACAGAGCCATTGAGCGCCGAGGACATCTTTGCACAGATGAAGGCGGCGTTTCCCTCCCTGGCGTTGTCCACCATCTACCGCAATCTGGAACGCTTCGCTGCCAGCGCACTTGTTGAGCGCAACGACTTTGGCGACGGTATTGTACGGTATTCGTTGGCCCGGGAACAGCACGGCCATTACTTGGTCTGCACCGGATGCCATGCAAAAATAAAGCTCTGTGATTGTCCGCTCTCCGGGATGGAGCGCACCATTGCGGAAGAAACCGGCTTTACGGTGGAGAGCCATACCCTGACGATCTACGGGAAATGTCCCAAATGCGCAAAAAAAGAGGAACAGGAGGAAACTGTCCATGGAATTTGAACTGCGCCCCTGGCGGATGGAAGATGTGGAAGCCGTCGCCCGGTATGCCAACAACCCGAAAGTTGCCGCCAATCTACGCGACATATTTCCCTATCCATACACGCGGCAGGACGCCGAGGAGTTTCTTCAAAGCTGTATCCATGCAGACCCCTCCCGGCAATGTTTCCGCGCTATTGTGATTCAAGGGGAAGCGGCGGGCAGCATCAGTCTTTCGTTTGGAAGCGATATTGCACGTAGGTCGGCAGAATTGGGATATTGGCTGGCCGAGCCTTTCTGGGGCCAGGGGATTATGACTGCGGCTGTCCGGCAGTTCTGCGAGTACGGCTTTGCGTCGTATGATCTTGTTCGGATCCATGCGGAACCGTTCGTCTACAATCTCGCTTCGTGCCGTGTCCTGGAAAAGGCGGGATTTCAAAAGGAGGGCACTATGCGATGCAGTGTCTATAAACGCGGCGTTCTGTGGGATTCCTATCTATATGCACGGCTCAAAACCGGCTGCGTTTCCGGCGGCCCTCATTCGTGAGGTCTTGGTTCATACAAAACAGCGCCCTATGTAAACCTTATTTTTGGTTTAGATATTTTGCGAATGACACTGTATAAATATTCTTGTATTCAACTATTTTTAATAGAAAAGTGCCTTGTTGGAAGCCGCGACACATTTTCCTGTCATGCGAAGCTCCCTCCATTGCAGTAAATTCATGGTAAAATCATTTTTTAAATGTTAAGCAAACCTGATATAAAAATCCGATTATCTGCGTAAATACAGCGTTTAAGGACTATTCATCAACTAAAAAATCAACTATTTTACCACGAATTTACTATGATTGAATGAGCTTTGATATGACAGAAAAAGAGCAGGGCGATTGCACAAAAAGCGTGTATTTCCCTTGCTCTTTTATTGTTTTCTAAATTATTCCCAATCCATAGCCACACACGCATATGCCGCAGTTTCGATTGGCAAAACTTGTTCATTGAAGCATACTTTCGGATTATGATGCGCGTAAATAGTGTCTGAATCCTCTTTAGCTCCAATTACAAAGTAAGAAGACGGTATTTTATTTGCAAATATTGCAAAATCATCAGACGCAGTTATATGTAGTCCAGATACTATATTAAATTCTGGATTCATAGATTCTAACGCTTTGACGATTTCCTGGTTTCTTTTTTCATCACAACAGAGGACAGGTGTATCGGTTAAAGTATCTATTTTGCTTTCTGCGTGAAAGGCACTAGAGATATTTTTTACGATTTCATTAATCCTTGTAATTAAATATTGTTTTATTTCACTGTTAAATGTACGAAGTGTTCCCTGCAAAACAGCCGTTTCTGGAATAATGTTGCCTACTGTTCCAGAACTGAATTGCCCTATTGTCAATGTTACTTCCTTATCAGGAGCGCATTCACGCGCAATTAGCTCCTGCAATGCCTGATAAATGTGAACTCCAACATTGATAGGGTCTACTCCATTCTGAGGCATGGCACCATGCGTACCTTTTCCCGTTATCGTTATTTTAAAGCCCCAAATAGAAGCAGCCGTCAAAGTGCCATAAGCGATTGTTCCTACGGGAATAACGGACGCTACATGGGTTGCAAAAGCTGAATCTACCTTAGGATTTTCCAGTACTCCTTCAGACATAACAGCCTGTGCGCCTCCAAATGTTTCCTCCCCAGGCTGAAACAATAATTTTATTTTTCCTTTTAATTCCTTTTCGTGCTTTTTCAATATCTTGGCGGCTCCTAACAAAGCAGTCGTATGTATATCATGCCCACAAGCGTGCATATTGCCATTTTGTGAAGCAAAAGACAGATGACTTTCTTCACGCATAGACAATCCGTCCATATCTGCTCTAAGAAGTAAACATCTATCTCCTGAACCCACATAACCAATAACACAATTTCCGTTGACCTTTGTCTCAAATGGAATACCAAATTCTGTCAACTTTTTTCTCACAAAAGAAACAGTTTGAGGAAGTTCAAGTCCCAATTCAGGTATTTTGTGAAGTTCTCTGCGCCATTCTATAAGCTCATTATACATCACTGTACTTTCAGTATAAATTGAAGAATACATATTCTCACTCTCTTTCTTGAAATTTTTACAATAATTATTTTATCTCTTTTTTATATGTTTGTCTTAAAGTATAATTTTATATCAGTTATAACATATACATTATAACTGAAAGGAAATTAAAATTATGGAAATACATCATTTAAAACAACTCATTGCTATTTCTCAATGTGGTTCCATTAACAAAGCTTCACAAAGGCTGTATATTTCTCAACCCTCATTAAATAACATTGTAAAACGATGTGAGAAAGAATTAGGATTTACAATTTTTATGAGGACACCAAAAGGTGTGAAATTAACTGAAAAAGGAGAGGAATTTATCAAAATAGCTCAAAATATTATTGCAGAATATAAAAAAATAGAAGACCTGTCCTCCACTAATAATAAAACAGTTTCTATTTCATTTATTTATTTATCATATATTCTTGAAGCACTTCTTAAATTTCAAGATCAGGGCTTTTTAGTTTCTGATATGCTCCGCAGGACAGAGCCATCTGAAACAATAAATGACGTTGTATCTCAAAAGGTTCGTATAGGAATTATGCCAGTATATCAAGCAGATTTAAACGAATTTGCAGAGGAAATAAGGCAATATAGTTTGCAGTATCTTATGCTTTTTGAAGCCGTACAAATATACGCTATTGTTAGCCAGACTCATTCCCTTGCTGGTAAAAAAAGTATTTCTATCAGTGAAACCCTTGAATATCCTTTAACTTATTATACAGCAGTGCCTGAAAAATCTGTGCTTAGAAATATATATGACTCTAAGCGTTCTCTAAAAGTACAGAATAGAGATGAATTATTTTTAGTACTGAAAAATAATAAACATATTTCTCTTTTAACCCTTACATCTCATTCAAAAAATCCAGAATTTTATTATATTCCGGTAATAGGTAATGAGTTCAAGATGAATATATGTGCGATTTTTCTTTCTGATACTATACCTACTAAACAAGAAATTGAGATGATTAAATTTTTAAAAAGCACCATACATTTCATATAATTTGTTTTTATATAAACTTTAAAAAACTGTATTTTGCAATAATTTATTTTTAATATCCAACGCAAGGATAAATGTATCTATAATTTCCCAAAAAAGAAGAGGGTATCCCAAAAGTCATGAAGTGACTTGAAAGATACCCTCGCTTTTTTAAACGCAAATATTTTTCCGGAAAGAGGATGCCCCTTTCCTATGACTCGAAAAATTCATAGTTTTGGGCCACCCTCTTTTCCATGTTCCGCGGGTTCACCCGCTGTTTTCCATATGTAATCAGGAAACCACACCGATTTTCCCTCGACAAGGCAACCTCCTTGTCCATAACGTTTTTATTTTTTCTTGGTGGACGAATCCTTGCCGGTACTATTCACGCCTTTATAGATCATATAGACGATAAAGGCCAGCAAAAATACATCCAGACCGATCATCGGGGCGTTTCCATCTTTGATCTCAAACAGCATCAGGACCAGGACGGCAACCCCTAAAATACCGTAGCCAAACAGGCTGATTCGAAATTTTGGTTTCAAATTGACTCCCTCTTCCCATTCGTTAGTTTCTGTAGCAACAACAGGATATTTTTACAACAATCCGACTTGTCAAACGCTTTGCAAGCAGCGCGCATATCCGCCAAACGGCGTGGGTCCTGTAAAAGGGACCGCACCGCAAACGCACAGCTCGCACCGCTCTTGAGCCGAATCCCCATACTGTGCGCCTGCAAAAATTGTGCATTGTCCTCCTCCTGCCCCGGAATCGCATCAAATACAGCCATAGGTAACCCGCTGGCCAACGCTTCTGAAACCGTCAGCCCGCCGGGCTTCGTAATGAGCAGGTCGGACGCATGCATATACGTTTGTACTTCTGTTGTAAATTCGACCAAGTGGGTCGGTTTCGGACTGTTCGGCAGTTCCCTGCGAAATGCCTCATAAAGTTTCCGATTCTTGCCGGTAATGACAATCACCTGGAAATCCGTACCAAGCGTGGAAATATCGCGGTATACGCCTAGAATATTTTTCACTCCAAAGCTTCCCGCCATAATCAACACCGTGGGCAGATCCGGCGAAAGGTTCATTCCGCGCAAAAGCTCGGCCCGATCCTCCTCCCGATAAAAGGACTCGAATACCGGGATTCCAAACGGATAAATTCTCTCCTGGGGCGCGCCCATCTGTACAAAGTCATCGCGCAGGGACTCTGTCGCTACCACATAGGCATCCACCTCCGGCGCAAGCCACGCCATGTGGGGTCCATAGTCGGTCACAACGTTTACCAGAGGCGCCGAAACCCGGCCCTGCTCCTTTAAGCGGGAAACCATCTGCCCGGCAAAATGATACGTATCCAGGATCACATCCGGTTGGAATTCCTCGATCAATGGCAAGAGCTTCCGGGCCAACATTCCATTGACGCGCGGCAACAAACCGGCAAATTTGGTATCGCGGTTGGTGCTGTGGTACAGGGAGCCGAAGATTTGTGGAGCATGTTTTGCGGAAAATTTATATCCATCGCAACAGAGCGCGTTCACCGCGCGTCCCACATGCTGAAGCGCGTCCTCCACTCGGACCTGCGCACCCGGCAGATGCTCCTGAAAATAGGCCTCCATCGCCTGTGCAGCACGTTTATGTCCGCCCCCCGCAGCGGCATACAAAAGTAAGATTTTCATGGGGCGTTCTCCTTTCCGGTGAGTGAACGGATCAACCAGAGAATGTTTTTCCCGGATTGGGACTTATCAAAACGCTCGCAGGAGGAGCGCATATCCTCTAGCCGCCGGTTGTCCGCCAAAACAATGCGGATGGTCTTTCCGCAGCTCTCCCCTGCTTGAATACGCACCGCCATATTGTGGGAAAGCAGAAATTGCGCATTATCCTCCTCCTGGCCCGGGATAGCATCAAATACCGCCAGAGGGATGTCGCACGCCAACGCCTCTGAGACGGTCAGCCCGCCAGGCTTTGTCACCAAAAGATCTGCTGCATGCATATACTTGTCCACTTCATCGGTAAAGTAGACCAGCTTTGTCCGGCGTTTGCTCTTGGCCAATTCCTCCGCAAATGCCTCGTAGAGCTTTTGGTTTCTTCCTGTGATGACGATAATCTGAAAAACAATGTCCTGTGCGGCAATTTCGCGGTAAATATCCATGATTCCGGACACCCCAAAGCTTCCCGCCATGAACAGGATCGTCGGCACATCCGGCTCCAGTCCCATCTCCTGGAGCAGCGCCGCCTTGTTCTCCTTGCTGAAGAACACATCGTTTACCGGAATACCAAACGGATAGATAATATCGCGCGGCGCCCCCATCTCCACCATCTCCGGCACCATATCTTCATTGCTCACCACATAGGCATCCACTTGCCGCGCAATCCAGGCGCGATGCGGCCCATAGTCCGTCATCAAACAAATCAAAGGCGCCTGTACAAGGCCCTTCTCCTTCAAATGGGAGATCATTTCTGTGGCAAACGGGTGTGTGGATAAAATGAGATCCGGCGCCTGTTCACGGAGCATCGGCAACAACCGCAGGCCGAGCAGGCCGCTGAAATGCGTCATCAGTGTATTGAGAACGCTCTCCTCGTTTGTTGCACGATATAGTTGTCCAAAGACCTTTGGCGTTTTTGTTGCCAAGAAGCGGTAGCCATCGCAGCATGTCTTATCCAATAGGGACCCTACACATTTGAGTGCGTCCACCACTTCGACACGCCATTGCGGTTCGTTTTCCCGCAGGCATGTCTGAACGGCCTGCGCGGCGCGCAGATGCCCACCTCCTGTAGCGGCGGATAGAATCAATATTTTCACAATGACCCTCCTTCGGACAGCGAAACCCATTTTCTTTCGCGATTTTATTCCGCCCTGGATGATTTCGACAACTCTTTTGATTCCTTTATTATATCATATATTCAAGGCGATTCAACACGAACCAGGAAATCTTCTCAATATGGGGACTTTGGGAACTGTTTCCGTGCAATAGCTCGCCGGAATATTCCTGAGCCTTATTCATTTTTTCTCTGGATCTCCATCTTTTTCCTGCAAAAATGGAATGGTAAGTATTCCGCCAGGAATTGGCGTGATTAATGATAAAGCTGTAACTTTACTTTTTTTCAAAAAAGTTATATCATACTATTAAATCCGCAGGGACTTCCGTTGGCGCGCCAAAACGCGGCCGCGGACAGCTGATACAAGAGAGGGAGGCACCGAATGGGCGGTAGAAGATATTACAGAGGCCAAAAAGACAGTGGACGCGACATTTACTCCGGTGCGTCCCATCTAGACCGCAAAAAATGGTGGATTATCGGCGGCTGTGTTCTTGCAGCGGTCCTAGTGATCTGCGTGATCGGCGCCGGCATTCAGATGCTCGGCAGTCCACAGGATTCCTCCACTGAGCCAGGTGAAGGGCAAATCACTGAGCGAACCACATTCCCAAAGGGGATTGTAGTCGAAGGCATTGATCTCAACGGAATGACCTTGGAAGAAGCTACCGCGGCGGTCAAGGCCGTAGAACCTTCGCTGGCTATCTGCGACATCACTCTCACATATGGCGAGAAAAGTTGGGCTCTCACCGGGTCCGATCTTTCCTTTACGTATAACACAGATGCTGTGCTTCAGGAAGCTTTTGGGTTTGTTAAGCAGGCGGATGCAGCCACGCTCTCCGACTTGGAAACACAGCCTAAATCCTATGAAATTACAGCGACACCCGATACCACCTCCTTGAAAGAAACTCTGACTACACTCACGCAGGAGGTCAACCAACCGGCCAAGGATGCGACCGTTCAGTCGTTTGATCCGGCCAGCGAAACCTTTACCTTCGAGGAAGGACAGAATGGCGTTTCCGTAGACATCGATGCACTCACCGCACAGGTGGAGGCTCTCCTTCAAAAAGAGGAAGCCGGGACCGTCGCCATTCCTGTGGCAGAAACCTCCTATCAAGTTTCAGCGGCCGATCTCAAAGCCAATATGAAAAAACTGGGGACCTACAGTACCGTATCGACCAACACCAGTGATGGAAATATTAATATGAAGCTTGCATTAGAAGCTGTGAACGGCACTTGCATCCCCGCGGGGGGATCCTTTGATTATTGGCAGGTGGTTGGAAATACAACGCCAGAAAAAGGATACAAAAAGGCGAATGCGATTGTCAACGGCAAGTTTGTTCCATCCTATGGCGGCGGCGTCTGCCAGACGAGCACCACGATTTATGGAGCCGCTCTTCGGTCAGCTATGGAGATTGTTCAGCGCTCGTCCCATTCGATTAAGGCGACGTATTGCCCAATCGGCCAGGACGCTGCTGTTAGTTATCCAGATTTAAACTTTGTGTTTAAAAACCCAACAAATTACCCTTTGTATATTTCTGCAGGTATGAGTGGGAAAACATTGACCGTCACCATGTATGGATATCAATCTCCGGATTATGATAATATCGAGATTACATCCCAGTTGACAGAAACCATTCCGCCTGTATCCGAACCGAAGTATACCGTGGATAAATCCATGGCCAAGGGAACCAAGCATTACGATGCGAAACCGCGCGAAGGATACCGCGCCAGTGCGCAGCGTATTTATTACAAAAACGGCCAGGTAGTCAAGACCGAAAAGCTCCCGAATTCTTATTATCGTCCGGCGCCGGCTTACTACTCGATCGGGCCGGACACCGATCCTAAGACTGCGGTTCTGGTGGATTATACGGGCAAGCCAGTAAACGGCACGCCATCCAACAGCCAGTCGCCGAGTTCGTCGGCCCCGGAATCCACTGCGCCGCCAGCTTCTTCTACACCGGGGGCAACTACTCCACCGGCGACTTCCACTCCGCCAGCGGCGAGCAGTGAGCCCGCCGTTACGACGCCACCGACAACGGAACAGCCCCCTGCGGCGACAGATGGTACCGTTGTGCCCGCCGTTCCAGAAACGGGGACCTCTTCCGCAGCGGATGTACAACCGGACCCGGAGGCGTCAATCACCCCCGTCGGATAATCCCGTACGGAAGTAACCCGAGATCAAAGAAAGGAGGCCTGTCTAAAGATGGAAGCAAAAGCGCCCACGGTCAGCATTATTATTCCTGTTTATAACGTGGAAAAATTTCTGCGCAAATGCCTTACCAGCCTTGTAGAACAGACCTTTCAGGATCGTGAAATCATTGCTGTAAACGATGGTTCCACCGATCGTTCCCTGGACATTTTGCGCGAGTTTGAGCAAAAATATGAGTTTGTCACGGTGGTCGATCAGGAAAACCGGGGCATGTCCAAGGCGCGCAACCGCGGTTTAAGCCTTGCGCGTGGAGAATACATCTGTTTTATTGACAGCGACGACTATGTGGCGCCGAACTTTCTAGAGCGTCTTTACGGTGCTTGCGTTGAAAACGATGCGCAGATTGCCTGCTGTTATTACTATTATCAATATGCCAGTTCGGGGTTCACGATGGAATATCCCTTTCGATGCAGAGGGGTTTTGACCCGCGAAGAGGCGATGAATAAACTTTTGCGCGATCTACAGATTCAGAGCCTTGTGTGGAATAAGATGTACAAGCGTTCTCTGTTTACCGACTATAACATCCAATTTCCCAGCATTGCCTTTGAAGATATGGCTACTGCAAATCGTGTCTTTGCACATGCCGAACGCGTTGTCGTTTTGGATGAGCCGCTTTACTATTATGTACAGCGCAGCGGAAGCACGCTCGCCACCATCAATGCCAGTAAGATCAATGATTTTATCCGAGCTGTCGCAATGGTCCGCGTCTCTCTGGAAAAGAGCGGCCAGTTCGAAAAGTACCGCAAAAGCTATCTGGCATTGACGCGAAAGACTTCTCTATGTTGTTACTGGTATGTCCTTCGCATGCACAACGAAAAGAAATCCATCCGTGGATGTATTGCAAACATGCGGCGTATCAACCGCGCAATGCGGCACTACACTGCGGAAACTTTTGATCCTGTATCCCCGCAGTTGCCGGACGTTGTGTGTACACCAACGGATAAAAAATTGGAAAAGGACTATTCCGTCCGCTGATACGGACGTCATCGGCGATGCAGGCGTCTGCATCGCCTTTTTCTTGCGTAAAACACTGGAAAACAGTCCCGGTTATTCTATATTTTTCCAAGGGGATTCGCCTTCGGTACCCTGAACAAAAGGTCCTCTGTTGTTTTTCAACCGGACCGGATATAGGCGGTTTTCTTTCTTCTGAATGGAAATGCTAATCTATATTTCATGAATCTCAGGAAATTGGAACGAGAAAGGATGTCTATTATGAAAAATGACGGTTTCCTTCGAGTTGCAGCAGCTACTCCGCACATTCGTGTGGCTGATTGTGATTTTAACAAGGAGGCAATATCGGCGCTTTTGCATACCGCTGCCGAACAGCATGTTGGCGCCATTGTATTTCCGGAACTTTGCCTGACCGGATATACGTGTGGTGATCTCTTTCACGATACGACCCTGCTCCAGGCAGCTGAACAAGCGCTTGGTGAATTGTTGGAGGAGAGCAAAGCATACCCGCTGCTCGCCGTCGTAGGGCTTCCCGCCGCATTCGGCTCCTCTCTCTACAATGTCGCTGCGGTGTTCTGCCAGGGAAAACTTTTGGGCCTTACTGCCAAAAGCCATATTCCGAACTACAGTGAATTCTATGAGGCGCGTCACTTTGCTCCTGCGCCCCATACCCTGGTTCCGGTCACATTTTGCGGGCAAGAGACCGTTTTGGGATGTGAACTCGTCTACACTTGTATGGAAACGCCGGAATTCACCGTGGGAGTTGAGATTTGTGAGGATCTTTGGGTGCCAGAACCGCCTTGCGCCCATATGGCCCAGGCAGGTGCAACGCTGTTGCTGAACACCTCTGCCAGCGATGAAGTCATCGGCAAGGCAAATTACCGCCGCGGCCTGGTGCGCGATCAATCCGCACGCCTCTTCTGCGCCTATGCCTATGCGGATGCCGGGGAGGGGGAATCCACCACCGATCTGGTCTTTGCCGGTCACAATCTAATCGCAGAGAACGGCGGCATCCTTGCGGAGAGCCAGCCATTCACCACAGGGCTAACCTGCGCAGAAATCGATCTACAGCGTCTGATGCAGGAGCGCCGGCGCGCCAATACTTGGAACAACCGTTTCGATGGACCGGCTCCCATTCCTTTCTCGTTGGAACTTCCGGACTTTCCCATAACACGCTCATTTGCGCGTTTGCCATTTGTCCCACAGGATGCACAGGACCTCTTTGGGCGCTGTGAAATGATCCTGCACCTGCAAGCGGCGGGATTAAAAACCCGCCTGGAACACACGGGTGTTCGCCACGCAGTGGTAGGCCTTTCCGGAGGATCGGATTCTACTCTGGCCTTATTGGTAACGGTGCGGGCCTTTGACGCGCTCCAGCTTCCGCGCAAGGGCATCCTGGCTGTCACGATGCCCGGTTTTGGGACAACCGGGCGCACAAAAGGCAATGCAGAACAGCTCGCCGGTCTCCTGGGAGTGGCCTTCGACACAGTATCCATCCACGATGCTGTGCAGCGGGCATTTTCGCGACATCGGCCACGACCCGTCTGTGCACGATGTAACCTATGAAAACGCACAGGCGCGCGAGCGCACGCAGATCTTGATGGATTTGGCCAATCAAAACGGCGGCCTGGTCATCGGTACGGGGGACCTCTCAGAATTGGCACTCGGTTGGGCGACCTACAACGGGGACCACATGTCCATGTATGCGGTCAATGCATCCATCCCCAAAACTTTGGTACGCCATCTGGTGCACTATGCGGCCCAGCAAGCGGGCGGAGCGCTCTGTGATGTATTGGAAGATATTCTGGACACGCCTGTCAGTCCGGAACTGCTTCCCCCTGTGGATGGCGTAATCTCACAAAAGACGGAGAACCTTGTCGGTCCTTATGAGCTGCACGACTTTTTCCTTTACCACATGCTTCGCTTTGGATTTTCACCGGCAAAAATCTATCGCATGGCGCTTCGCACATTTGCCGGCACTTATGATGCAGAAACGATCCAAAAATGGCTGCTTATTTTTTACCGGCGTTTCTTTGCGCAGCAGTTTAAGCGCTCTTGTTTGCCGGATGGACCAAAGGTGGGCAGCGTAGCGCTCTCTCCACGCGGCGATTGGCGCATGCCCAGCGATGCAAGCGCAAAGCTGTGGTTACAACAAATCGAGGCACTTTCCAATCGCACACCAGAAAGGGTATCAAATTAGTCTATCAGGGGGAATCTTGTATGAAAAAAGTACGGATTACCGTATTAAAAACCACGTTGGACAAAGAATTGGCAAACGAGTATGGAATAGAAGGTCTGACTGCCTGTCCCATGCTGAAGGCAGGGCAGGTATTCTATGCGGATTATGCCAAGCCGGAAGGGCTCTGCGACGAAGCTTGGAAAGCCATTTACCAGTACGTATTCGCTCTAGCACATGGCGCTGGAGAGGGCCTCTTTTACTATGGCGACTGGATTCGCAAGCCGGGGGTAGCCATTTGTAGCTGCAACGACGGCCTACGCCCAGTCATCTTTAAATTGGAGGCAACGGAAGAAGAGGCCGTTATCGACTACATACCTGTGCGGTAATTTCCGCTACTTTCGACCGCCCGCTTTCCTGGCGCTACCAAAGGCAAGCCCCATAGAGCAGAGCCCTCCCGTCAAAAACCTACTACCGGTACACAAACGATGCCCTGCGGAATTTCCCGCTGGGCGTCTTTTTTATTTCCATTCTTCCACCACTCCGCCTTTTTGGGAACGACATCCTGTTTTCCTTTTTAATTTGCTAGCCGTTTTCCTTTCCGATTCCTTTTTGGTCTCCCCTTTCCCCGATCTCCCGAAGGCCACTTTTCACCGCCTTTCCCCTCCGTTCGTCCAGTCGGTTTCTTTGCGATGTTTTCCGGCCGCCCTTTTGCACTTTGTATTCCATTTTGAAAACCTTTGTATTGTTTCCTGAATGAATTACTTACTGTTTCTTTGTGGGAACCCTGCATAAAGCCGAAAGGGGCGGAGCCGTATGGCCCCGCCCCTCCCGGTTTGGATAAGGAAGAATTTATGAAAAAGAGTCTTGTAAGCAATTATTGGCCACTGGCCTGTACCAGTGTCACTTCTGCAGTGAAAGTCTTACCGGTTAAATCGTTGACGACTGTCAGGGTTACCTTATCACCTGGCTTTTTCTTGCTGACATAGGAGGTGATGGTCGTACTGTTGGTAACTTCCGTATCGTCAATCTTGGTGATGATGCATCCCTGAGTGATCCCCGCATTCGCAACGGACTCATTGTTGATGGATGCCACATACATGCCCGGCGTCAAACCGTAGAAACGGGCCGACATGCTGTCCAGATATTGGCCAGTAATCCCGAGCACCGCTCTGTCTTTGACATAACCGTACTCCTTCAGGTTGCTGATGACAGATTGGGCATCGTCAATCGGGATAGCAAATCCCAATCCCTCAAAGCCCTCTGCCACGATCTTACTCGAGTTAATGCCGACCACTTGGCCGTACATGTTCACCAGAGCACCGCCGGAATTTCCGGGATTGATCGCTGTATCCGTCTGAATGCAGTCCATGGTGTAACCTGAATCGCTGCTGGTGATCTGGCGGTTCAACGCTGAAACAATTCCTTGCGTTACGCTGGAACTCAGTTCCAGACCGCCTGGATTGCCAATTGCCATCACAGTATCGCCAACCTCCAAATCGCTGGAAGAACCAAATTCAGCGGCTTGCAAACCGGTGGCCTCTATTTTGATGACGGCCAAGTCTGTGATATTATCGCTGCCAACCAGCTTTGCCTCATAACTTTTGCCGTCAGACATAATCACTTTCAGAGAAGAGGCTCCTTCTACCACATGCGCATTGGTGATGATATATCCATCGCTTGTGGCAATGATTCCAGAACCTTCGCTTGCCGGGGATACTTCATCGCCGGCCTGCCCATTCTGCGGTACCCCATTAAAGAAGTACAGAATGTTGCTATTGTTGGTGTTTTGATAGTTTTGGATACACACGACGGAAGGAATGACTTTCTTCGCCACCTCCTGGGGTGTGAGTTCCCCCGAAACCGTGCTAGTCGGTTGACTGTTTCCCACCAATTTATTGATGGTAAACGCGGGTTCCGTAGAACTGCCAGAGTTATTGACGGAAATGTATCCGTTGTTGATGAGGGCAACAAAGCCGCCGATCGAACCAACCGAAACCATCAAACACGCCATAACCCCTGCAAGAACCTTCAAGGCGGTTTTTTTACCCTTGGACATCGGCTTCTTTTCTCTCTTAGGTTTTTGCGGCTTTGGCGCGGCCTGTGCATATGGGTTTTGGTAGCTGTGGTAGTAGTCGCCCTGCCACATCACCTGATTCTGATGGCCGCTGTACTCATGCTGCCCGTTTGCATTGGGATAGGCGCCATAAGTGTTTTGATAGGGTCCATTCCCCGGTTGATTGTTGTAAGCATTGTACGGCTGCTGGCCATAGTTTGCCTGATAACTGGTATAGCTGGCTGGATTCGTATAAGCAGAATGATAAGACGGCGCCTGCGGCTGTCCGGCAGGCATTTCGTTTGAGGCCGGTTTTGTATGGCCTTCCTGACCCTGTACAGCTTCCGGAGCTGTCTGTACCGGCTCGTTCTTTTCTTCCGCCACAGCCTTTTCAGCGGCATTCTGCTCTGTGGAAGCGGCGTCCGCCTCCAACTTGTTTTCCTGCGGGATGTTTAACCCTTCGTTTTGAGTATTGTCCATTTCATTCGGATTATACATAAGCTCATTTCCTTTCCCAGAGAACCTTTATCGCAAGTCGATTGTTTTCTTCATGCACCCTTGGGTTTCTTTCGTTCCCCTCGGTGTGCTTTTATTATGCCAATACAATGTGACCGCTGTGTGAAGGCTATTTTATGTTTTTCTGATAACTTGCGGAAGAGTCTCTGTCGAAAGAACTTCTTCACTCCATTGTTTCCAGACACTCTCTTCACTTATGATACCTATTATAAAAGCTATTTTACGGCTACTTTTGAAAAGGACGCCTTACCAATTTCTTAAATTTTAAGGGAGAATTGTATTTCCTACCAAATTGTGCTATTCTAAATTTTGTTGGACCACTGTGACAATCGGCAGTGTATCCGAAATGGAACCCATACAAACGAAAAGGTTTTGTTTCTATGAAGGAGGTAAAACAGAATGTCTGTAAAGCAGAGTTCCCGGTTCGTTTCCCTAATGCTTATATTGACCCTAGTATTCGGTACATTTTGTGGTACGGCCGCTTTTGCTGCGAGTTCCACAACCGTGACGATCTATCATACCAACGACATCCACGGAAAAGTGAACAGCACTTATGCGGAGGACGGGACGCTCACACAGATCGGTATGGATGTATTGAAAAACGTCAAGGCCAACACGCCGAACTCCCTGCTGATCGACGCGGGCGACGCCACCCAAGGCGTTGCCTTGGCTACCTACAGCCAAGGCGCAGACATCATCAAACTGATGAATGCGGCTGGTTACGACGGTATGACATTGGGCAACCATGAATTCGATTATGGCCGCGATGCGGCACTGTCGAACGCCAAGTTGGCCGGTTTCCCCGTTGTGGCTGCAAATGCAATGGACAACGGCCAGACTCTTCTAAAAGGGGTCAACAGCGCCAAGACAAAGGGTTCGGGAGACCTCTATGATGAAAATGGCGGCTGGTTTATAAAAACTGTCGCAGGTAAGAAAATCGGTTTCTTTGGTATCTCTACCACAGAGACCGCTTATAAAACCAATCCGAACAACCTAAAGGGTGTAACATTCGCCGACGAAATTGCAACTGCAAAAGCCCAAGTTTCGGCCTTACAGGCGCAGAAAGCAGATGCAATCATCGGCATCATGCATGTGGGAATCGACGGGGCCAGCAAGCCCACCAGCCATGAAATCGCGCAACAGGTGGCAGGAATTGACGCGATTATCGATGGGCATAGCCACAGCACCGAAAGCACCAAAGTCGGCAATACGGTCATCCAGCAGACGGGTACCGGCGCCGCCAACCTTGGAAAGATGGTGCTCTCCTTTGATTCGTCCGGCAATCTGACGATTACGGCGTCGAACCTCACCCCCGCCGAGGTGGGAAAACAGTTCCAGGCAGACGCAACCGTCACCGCCCTGTATGATCGTATGGCTGAGGCTCTGGCTCCCACGCTGGAGCAGGAGGTCGGTTTTACCGATACCAGCTTGTATGGAGGCACCTACCATGGAATGAACATTTGCCGTGTGGGTGAGACAAACCTTGGTAGCCTCATTGCGGATGCAATGATCTATGGAGGAAAAGAGCTGATTGCCGGTCAAACGCAGTATGAAAACCTGCCGATGGTCTCCCTGGAAAATGGTGGCGGCGTGCGTACGACCATTCCCGCCGGAAAGATTACCGTCGGTGATGTCATCAATGTCCTTCCTTTGGCAACTCCTTGTCTGTGAAGGAAGTGACGCCCGATAAACTCTATGCTGCTTTGGAAAATGGCGTAAAAAATGAGGCAAAAGATGGCGCATTTACCTCTGCCGAGGGTTCGTTCCCGCAGGTCGGCGGCATGCGCTTTACCTTTGACATCGCCAAGCCAGTCGGAAGCCGTGTGACCGAAATTGTGTTGTTGGATTCCAATGGAAAGGACACCCAAAAATTGAACCGTAACGACACAACCACAAAACTCCTACTTGTCTCCAACGATTTTGAGGTTGCCGGAGGCGATGGTTATACCATGCTGGCCGGTCTGCCCTATGTGGCGGAAGGTTCTGCGTTGGACCTTGTCACGGCAGATTATATCCGCCAACTTACCGAGCAGGGTGGTGGAAGTTTTACCTATGCGTTACAAAAGCGCATCCGTATGGTGAACAACGGTCAGATCCCCGCCAATTATGAAACAACCATTCAAGTGATGGACGGTTCCAGCCCGCTGGGCAATGCTACCATTTCTGTACAGGTAGATGGCGGAAAATCCGTCCAGGCCAAGACCAATTCTGTGGGCAAGATTCTGGTCAAGAACCTTTCTTCCGGTGGCCACAACATTTCTGTGACATACAATGGTAAATATGGGGATGCGTTCGTCAGTGACGCCGCACAGCTCACAGAGGGCCAGGCGAACCTCAGCCGCCGTGAATTCACCTGCTAAACAGATAAAGGCCGTTAGCGACACTACTGCTCCGGTTTCTTTGCCAAAAAATGCGGCCTACACTTTGAAAGTAACGGTACCACAGGGAACTACCCCGCATTTTTCGGTTGGCAACGGTGAAGTGCTGGGCGCAACCATCGTTCGCCGCTCCGGTAATGATTACTACTACCAGATTCACGCGGTTGGCAACCCCGGAGAAAAGACCGGCGTCTATTGTACATTCGACGGGCAGGCTGCTCAATTGCTTTGCTATGCGTCAGTCGCATAATCTAAATTCTTTGCCGGCCTTCCAACCACTTGTTGGAAATCTAAATTGGCTAACCGTATTTGCCTATTAGGATATAGGCAAATACAAGTCATAACGGATTTGACGATCGGACTCGCTTGCCTACATTCCGATATAGGAAAACCTGACACGCCATCGTGATAGTCTGTCTTGCTTGCCTCTATAGGCAAATTTATCCAACTACCATGATCGCATCATAAACACAAGATATTGTAAAGGGCGCCTTCCTTCGCTTTTAAGCGGTTGGAGGGCGTCTTTTTTGTATATATTTTTTGCAGGCGTATTGGCAGAAATTCGTCGCACCAGTTGCGTTCCCTTCCAAGGGTAAAGAATTTCCTTTTACTGAACCACATCCAACCAAACCCCGCCACGAACGTCCATTGTTCAGAAAAATGGAAACCTCCCCTTAGTATTTTGGGCTTCGATCCAGGAGCAGCCGGCGGCATATCGAAGGAAGTGGGAAACCCCCATTCTACGGCTATGGGAGGACCGCTCCATGCCTCTCTGGCACAGTACAACTTCAAAACCGAATCGTTTTTGTGGAAATATTTTCCCGATAGGAACTGCCTTTACACACAAGTGGTTTTGAAAATCATCTGTATGCCGGTTGTTGCGTCTGACCGTACACCCTTGTATAAACCCGCTCTTTATCTTATAATTAATAAAAGCAATTCCGTTGGATGATCCCGAAAGGGTTTCCCTCCGGCCACAGCGAATGCTTCTCCATAGGAGGATTTTGTCATCCTATGAAAAGTTTGGGCCGGATCGCTTGTATTATCATTAGAGGAGAGGAGGACGCAAGGTGGAACATAAGGAGCAGGCGGAATTCGCCGAGCTGCTGCAAAAATATTCCGCTATGGTACTGCGCATCGCTTTCTCCAATGTAAAGAATTTACAGGACGCTCAGGACATTGCTCAGGACGTCTTTATGAGTGTATTGACAAAGCAGCCTCATTTTGACAGCGAAGAGCATGAAAAGGCATGGCTCATACGTGTCACCATCAATCGTTGCAAAAACCATGTTAAGAGCTTTTGGAACCGCCGTACCGAGGGCCTTTCTGAGGATCTTAGTTACATGCCCAAGGAAGAAACTGGGGTGATGGAGGCGGTCCTTGCTTTGCCACAAAATTACCGCAACGTAATTTATCTTCACTATTACGAAGGTTACAGCATCAATGAGATTTCAGAAATTCTACATAAAAAGCCCGCTACAGTGGGCACTTGGCTTGCACGCGGCCGTGCAGCCTTAAAAAACACATTGAAAGGAGGGTTTGACGAATGAAGCCGGAAGAAAATCATCGTTCTCGAGAAAACATAGATCGGTATCGGGCTGCAATGGATCATCTCCGATTGCCGGAGGACTTTGAACAGCGCACTTTGGAGCTGGCAAAACAGCATATGGAATGTACTAAGGGAAAACAATCCTCTCGTGACATCTGGCGCGCCAAGCCCTTCTATCGCCGGCCGGCCGCACAGGTGTGCTTTGTTCTACTGTTATTCCTGGTGATCGGCATATTTCCGGTATTGCACTTCACACAGCCTTTTCTGGCCACACGTAGTAACGATTCCGCCGCCGTTACACAGTATGACGGTGGGGAAAACGGTGCTTTATGCGGCGGCGTTCCCTCCGGCCCTGTAAGCGGCGAAATCGAGAGAACCGATGGCACCGCAGAGGCCGCGAACGCCAGCGAGATTCCCACAGAAAACAGCGCTTCGAGCGCTAATTCCCCAGAGACTGCCTCTGCGCCAGCAGCCGGCGCTGGAATCGAAAGAGCAAGCGTTTCTGGCTGATCCGGATGAACCTGCGGAAAAACGCTCTCGGAACACAATTCCCGGCGACGGAACAATGGATACGGACACGGGGCTGCCGTCTGACGAATCTGTACCATCTCCGTCACAACCGCAACTATTTCAGGAAAATGGCGCTGCGTCCGCCCAATCAGGGCAAAATACCGGCGAGGACAGCGCGCAAACACCTGCTCCCAGCGCATTGCTTCGTTCCGCCCCAGAGAATGCTTATGAAGAACCTGGATTACCATTGGTTGCTTCCGACGGAGAAAAGCTGTATTTTCAGCCGTATCCATCCCAGAAGAACGGCGGTTCTTTGATGGTATGGGATGGGACGGCTCTATCTTCCACAGGAATTTCGCATGCGGACAGCCTGATCGCTGTCAATGGCGGATATTCTTATACCATCGAGAATAAACTGTATCATGGATCGTCGCTGGTGCGCGACTTTTCCGACGAGGCGCTTCTTGGGACTCACGCTTTCTCACTGCGAGTATTTGGCTCCGACAGTTCTTATTTTTATCTTTATGCGAACGCTGCCGACTCGGTTTCCGGGGAGGTTTCCCCTATGCCATCCTGCGCGTATCGCTCGATGGTCAAGCGGAACAGCTTTTGTTTGGCGCCGATGGTCTTTCTACCGGCGGACGGATCTCGCAGGCCATTCTGGCGGAAAACACGGTGTATTATTCTTTATCAGCGGGCAACAGCGGCATTTATGCATTGGACTCTGCCGGTGGGCAGCCACGGCAGCTTTCCTCCATGAGTGTGTCTGGTTCCTTCTGCTATTGGAATGGCGAGTTGATCTTTACCGATACAGGTACAAACTTGTGTGCTATGCAGTCGGAGAGCGGCAGCAATCGACAGCTCGTAGAGGGCGGCGTTCTATCTCCGCCGGTAGTCCGCGGCGGAACGGTCTATTACAGTGCAAAATCTCCGAACGCCGCCACAGGTGCAATCTATGCATACGACCTGGCGGGGGGAGAATCCCGTCGATTGCTGGAAGAACAAGGCACGGCCGGTGGCTTTTGCCAGCTTCTCCCCGCATCCGACGGCCTATTCCTGGTAAACGCCTCCGGAGATGTATTCCACTATCATATACAGACAGGGATTCTCACCGAAATTACCTGATGGGAGGCCATTATGGAAAAGGGATTGATACACATCTACTGCGGCGACGGCAAAGGGAAAACCACCGCAGCCGTTGGCTTATGTGTGCGTGCCTGTGGATGCGGCAAGAAAGTCCTGCTCGCACAGTTTTTGAAGGACGATTCCTCGGGGGAACTTGTTTCTCTTGGCTTGCTTCCTGGCTTCTCCAGGATACCAGCGCCCAAAAGAGTCAAATTTACCTTTCAGATGAACGAGGAAGAACGCCGGGAATCGGCCAAACGGTGTGCACAAATGTTGCAAGATGCACGCCGTGCCGCAGAAGCGGGCGCGTGTGACCTGTTGGTTTTGGATGAATGTTTTGGCGCGCTCTCCACTGGCATGTTGAATATGGAAGCGCTGCTGGATTTTGTCGAGCATAAGCCGCCAAAGCTCGAGCTGATTCTGACTGGACGCAATCCACCGGAGGAGTTTATGGCCCTTGCAGATTATGTATCCGAGGTCCGCAAGGTCAAGCATCCCTATGATGTTGGGACTCCGGCACGGCGCGGAATCGAATACTAAATGAGCAGGAAATAAGGGAAGCCCTTTGGGGCGAATGGGGAGAGCGAACCGACATGCAAATGGATATGCGGGGTGCCGCTTGGCGCAGATGGGCCATCGCGGTACCCATCCTTGTTTTTGCCGTCGTCGTGACGGCATTTCTTGTTGTAACCCTTGTCAACAGCCACCAACCAGAACCACAGGATGGTGTATATCCGGAGGAAGTTTTTGGTATCCCAGTACATACAGAATTGATTCCGGAAACCTTGCCAGCCCGCCCCTGTGAAAAGCGGACCATCAAATATGTGGTTATCCACGAGACTGGGAATACCGCGGAGGGGTCGAACGCCGCAGGCCACAGCGCCTATCTACTGAGTGGAAAGAGCGGCGATACCTCTTGGCATTATACGGTGGACGACCACGAAATCTATCATCACATTCCCGACGATGAAATCGCTTGGCATGCGGGGGACCGGCGTACACGTGACGGCGGTAATCTCTGCGGAATTGGGGTAGAACTCTGTGTCAATGCGGACGGCGATTTTGAAAAGACCTTCGACAATGCGGCACGTTTGACGGCATATTTGCTTCAAACCTACGGCCTCAAGCTGGGAGCCGTAAAACAACACGCCGACTTTATGGACAAAAACTGCCCGCAGACCATACGGGACAATGACCGTTGGCCAGAGTTTCTGGAAAAGGTTCACGAATACAAAAATCTACTATACGATACGGAATCACAGGATGTTGCCAAAGCAAAGCAACCGTCATCCCCTGAATGAAAGGGGTAATCCCCCCGGGCGCCTGGAACCTGGCCAGCTGGCCGGATTCCAGGCGCCTTTTTTGCAAAGACTGTACTAGGAATATTAAACAGCCGCTCCTTCTAAACGGATAAGCCCCCAACAGATGAACGCGGTACAAAGCCCTTTTGTAGGACTTATTTCCAAGTCAATGTCTGGAATAGGTTGACAAATCCGTTTTCTTAGAGCGAATCGATCATACGATAACTCACCTGATTTCCCGACTTAATACCCAGCCAATTTTCCTGTGGATTTATCAAAACGTCCGCAGCTGGTACATAGACCAGCTGCGGACATCCTCTTTATTTTACTCCTGCACTCCTTAAAAAAGATGTTCCAATTCCTTTTGGCTTTTTTAGCCCCAGCTTTTTTAGGAGCGCAGTCTTTTGATTGGCAATCGTTTTTTGCGAGGACTGTAGATGTACATCTCCCCCCAGCATGATGGAAAAGACCGATCGTTCGGCTGGCGACAGGTCGGCCTGTATCAGTGAAAAAATCAGCATCTCCTGTGGTGTAGGCCCTTCTGCGGTCTTTCGCACCGTTTCCGTAAGAATGCTAAATTGACTTTTAAACACATATGCGGAAGCAAAGGAACGTTTACAAGCATCGGTCACAATATGTTGCGACTCAAACGCCGTCACCAAAATCACTTTTGCATAGGTAGTCAACCGAATCTTGCGGGCTGCTTCAATGCCATCCAATTCAGCCAAGGAAAGATTTAGGTCCATCAGGACAATGTCCGGTTCCCATTTCTTGGCAAGTGCAACCGCCTCTTCCCCATTGGCAGTAGTGCCCAATATCCGCATGCCGGGTTCTCTTCCGAGCGTATTGCGGATTAAATAACAGAAATCCTCGTCATCCTCAACCACTAGAACTCCAATTGTTCCATCCTTCATCCTCATATCCCCCACTTTGCCCTTTCAGTTCCTTTTTACAATACTGAGAAGCTTTTCACATTCTCTTCTCCCACCTATTTCTGTTCTTGGATTGTAAAAAGTTATAAGCCGGGAAATCGCAGAACAAAAGTCGTCCCGCGCCCCTTATTTTGCTTTGCCTCAATGCTTCCGCCATGTTTAAGCATCACATTACGGCAATAATAAAGCCCCAATCCCATGTGATGGTTGCTAGTCTTTGTTGTGTAGTATGGCGAAAAGAGCTGTCCCCATTCTTCCTTTGGAATTCCGTCGCCTGTGTCCGATACACAGATCGCATAGCCAGTTTTCCCAAACCGTTTCCCCTCTATAACAATGCTACCCTGTCCGTGCATAGCTTCATCGGCGTTGCTCAAAAGGTTATTCATCACTTCTGTCAAGTGCGCACGGTCACAAAGCAGTTCATCCGTTTCATCGCAGAGGATTTCGACCTCTATGTCAGGCGACAGCTTGTGAAAATCCGACACGCAATCCCGCAAAAGCGGCGCGGCCAAATACACCTGCCGGTCCAGAACAATGTCCTTCGAATAATCCAATGCCTTGGTAGCCAAACCTTTGAGACGGGCAGTTGACCGCAGAATGATGCCGGCAAAGTCTGCGGATTCTCCATAGGCGGATTCCTGAATATTTTTCGCGCACCACTCCACTTTAATCACTTCATTTTTCAGCATATGCTGTAAAAACTGCGCGCTCTGATTGACCAGCTTTCCATCCTTATCCCAATCATAGGCCTCATGCTTGAAGCGCGCCCCCATAAAACCACCCTTAAAGGCATTGTATAGATAGAAGATAATCAAAATCAATATGATTAAAAGGTTTCCCTGCCATGCCTTGAAAAAATCTTTTAACCCCAACAGGTGAATCAAAAAGGCGCTAATCAATTCATACCAAATCGGCACCAAAACCAGGACCGATACCATCATCTTCTGCCGGTAGACAGGGGTCCCCCTTTCCCTCCAAAGGGTTCCCAACAAAAGGACCGTCAATAGAACCCCATATATCCAGTTGTAAATCGCTGCACAGAGATAATACGTCCGGTCATACAACTGATAATAGCGCGTATCCCAGTATGGATACAGGATGCCGAATACAAGAGCTGGCACAAACACCAAGACGCGCGCCCAGCGAAATAGGATTGGCCGGCGTTCCTCCATATGGCTGAAATAGAAACCAAAAACCAGCGCGGCCGGCATTGCAAAATAATATAGAACCGCTGTGAGTATGGAATAAATCCGCACAGAGAGCGCCTCGGTCATCCAACCAGGCCATACCTGCATGATATAGGGAAACAACGTGAAATAGAGGTATTCCTTGAATACCCCCATACTGAAACACATCCCACTGATAAAACACCAGCGATTCAATTTGTTTTGCCGGTTTCCCAGATAGATCAGGAAAAACAGTACCCAAATGAGAACAGCAAACAGCAATAGGAATTCGCCCGGTAATCCCTTCGAAGTTCCAATCAACATTCCCAACACCCTCAAATGGTTTTCTTTCATTATACACGATTTTTCAAACTTCCGGGTCCGGGGGATGTAAAAAAGAGGGACTGGTATTCCCAAAGTTTTTAGGAAGACAGAAATAAAAAGATATGCTATAATGAAGTCCGCTAAATGGACAACATGTTTCGACACTTTTCAACGTCTCCGGTACTGTAAAAAGCGTATGACCAAACATTATTCACATTTTTTCGGTTGAAATTCCTATCTTTATCCGATATGATGAAGTGTACAGGAAATGAATGATACGATTTGATGTAGAAGGTGAAACACAGGATATGAACAACAAGTGGATGCTTCTCCCATTGGCGGCGGCCCTTCTTTTGACTTCCTGCCAAAGCGCCAGTGGCGCTGTAATCTACCACAACCAATCGCTCGCGCTTGCAGAACGGGTGGAACAAACAGTCCGCAAATCGACCGAAATTCAGCTATCTGCCAACCTGGGGACCGGCAATCCGGATGCACCCGAACAGGAGGCTTTTTCTTCGTGTCTGCACTTTGTGGAAGCCAACCGTGAACGCTACTTGCTTTATCAAGAGGCGCATCCCGATTTAAATGAATGGGATATTGTCACGCAGGTGAATATCGGTTTGGACCATCCTTATTATACAAACGTCCAGACGGTCAGTGACCCCAACAGCCTGCTGGTGTTGTGCAACAAATACTGGAAATTGCCGGATGGATACGAACCCTCGGACCTGCGCAAGCTTTCTTCCAAAGTTGCTGTGGGGTCGGCTAACCAGATGCGAGCAGAGGCGGCTGACGCATTCGAGCGACTCTGTGCGGATGCTAAAAAAGAGGGATATACCATCTTCGCACAGTCCGCCTACCGCAGTTATTCCCGGCAAGTCTCCCTGTATAATCAATATGCTGCCCGGGATGGCATTGAAGGAGCGGACACTTACAGTTCGCGTGCAGGCCACTCCGATCATCAGACAGGTTTGGTGGTGGATGTCAAGAATGCAAGCCTGCCTTACAACCGCTTTGGTGAGACCGCAGAATATCAGTGGGCCAAGGACAACATACACAAGTACGGTTTTATCATCCACTATCCCCCTGGGAAAGAGGGAATCACCGGCTATCAGACCGAAGAATGGCATTGGCGTTATGTGGGCCAAAAGGCTGCAACGGAAATCTACAACCTGGGGTTGACGTTGGATGAATACTGCGCAATCTTTTTGGCCAATTCATCCGACGAGATTCCTTCCCTGCTTTCAGATACACCGGATGCCCTCACCCTTTCACAGGGAAGTTCCTATACGTTTTCTTTCCAGCCGGCCGGTGCATTGGCTGTTCCCACTTTCACCACCGGCGATGGAACCATCGTAACTACGTCTGGTTTTCAATATCGCAGCGGCTCTTACTTGCTCTCGGTTCAGGGATTGGCCCCAGGAAGCACCAATCTATATGCTACTTTTGATGGACAAGCTCCTATCCGGCTTTGTTCCATCACGGTAAGAGCATGAGCCTCTTGAATAGGGTGCGTTTTTTGTCTGGAATTCTTGTTTTTACGCAGAAGATCTGCAAATACAACTTTTTAAATAGGCGGTATAGCCATGCGGCTGTACCGCCTATTGGTTTCCTGGAAAAGGGATCGTACTGTAGTTGATCAAATGCGAAGCCTTTTCTACGCCCTTGACAAAACCGCATTTTTCGCAAATAATAGAGGCATACCCCCAACCGTATAGGAGGTGTTAAGGATGAGACAATGTATGGATGCTGACAATTTGCATCGCCGCCTGAAAAAAATTATTGGGCAGGTGCAGGCCATTGATCGAATGGTCGACGAGGACGTCCCGTGCGAGGATATTCTTTCGCAAATCAACGCAGCAAAATCAGCGCTGCACAGGGTTGGCCAAGTCGTTTTGGAGGGGCATATCCAGCACTGTGTGCGCGATGGAATTGAGCATGGAGATGCGGATAAGACCATTGAAAACTTCACGAAAGCTGTTGAACGTTTTTCAAATATGACTTAATAAGCATATATTCGCTAAACTGACCGTTTTTAATCGGTCAGTTTTTTGTTTATATAGAAATTTAATCATTGGCCGTTCATCAATATCATATACTCCTTGGTACAAATGCAAGAATCTTTATAGAAATACGTTTGTTTCTTGACAACCCATACCCGTATAAGTATAATATACATATACCCCCATAGGTATAGAAAGGATGACGTACATATGCATACGTTAGAGCGCTTTTTGGAATGGGGCGGAACCAAAAAGGATGTCACCTGTCTGGTGATCTCCGGGCTTGCACTAATCGTCAGCATCTTGGATCGATTCCCCCTGCCCTTTGATGCAGCCTGGATCGCAATTATCTTATGCGGCATCCCTATTCTCTTGGAAGCCTTTATCGGTCTGGTGACCGCCTTTGACATTAAAGCAGATGTTTTGGTTTCCATCGCCCTGATTGCTTCGATAGGTATTGGGGAGGCCTTCGCTGCTGGGGAAATTGCATTTATCATGCAGCTGGGCGCTCTCTTGGAAGATTTAACCGTGGCAAAAGCACGGGCTGGTATTGAAAAACTGGTACACTTGACCCCGCAGACAGCCCGCCGGATAATCGGTGGCACAGAGCAGGTCATCCCTGCCGAGGATGTCCATGTAGGAGATTTCCTCCGAGTACTTCCCGGGGAGACCATTCCGGTCGATGGAGAAATTCTTTCGGGTGAAACCTCTATCAATCAGGCGGTGATGACGGGAGAATCCCTCCCCGTGGATAAACATGCCGGAGATTCGGTTTCCAGCGGTACAGTCAATCAGTTTGGTTCCTTCGATATGAAGGCGACCAAGGTAGGAGAGGACAGTTCCATTCAGCGGATGATTCGTCTGGTGCAATCTGCCGATGCTGGAAAAGCAAAAATTGTCGGTATTGCGGACCGATGGGCTACTTGGATTGTAGTCATTGCCCTAAGTACAGCTGCTCTTACCTGGTTGATTACTGGGCAGATCATTCGGGCCGTAACCATTTTGGTTGTCTTTTGCCCGTGCGCTCTGGTTCTCGCCACCCCAACCGCCATTATGGCCGCTATTGGGAATGCCACCAAACACAGTTTTTTAGTGCGGGAAGGAGATGCTCTTGAGCGTTTGGCAACGGTTTCAAACATTGCCTTTGATAAGACAGGGACGCTCACCTATGGAAAACCGGAAGTCACCGCCATCCAAAACGATTCTAACGAACTTTCTGACGAGGATTTATTCTTTTATGTGGCCAGTGTTGAATCTCACTCGGAGCATCCGCTGGGAAAAGCCATCGTCGCCAGTTTTCGTGACTCCCAACACCGAGGACTTGCTGCTGTAGAGCACTTCCAATTGCTCCCAGGACGCGGGGTGAAAGGCTTTGTCCATGGAAAGGAAGTTCTGGCAGGAAACCTGGAGATGATGGCAGAAGAGGCAATTCCTGTTTGTTCTGCGGATCTCGCTAAAGTTACCCCATACCTCAACCAGGGGTGTACCGTTATTTATTTAGCCGTCAATCGTATTTTGGTTGGATTCGTCGCACTTGCCGATACACTGCGGGAAGATTCCAAGGAGACAATTCATGCGGTCAAAGAAACGGGAGTAACACCTGTGCTTTTGACTGGCGACCATGAAAATGCAGCGAAACACATTGCTGAACAACTGCAGATTAGCGATGTACATGCAGGTTGTTTGCCTGAAGATAAATTGAAGTGGATCGACATCTATCAGAAGGAGCAAAAATATGTCTGTATGATCGGCGATGGAATCAACGATGCCCCCGCACTGAAAAAAGCTTACGTGGGCATTGCCATGGGTGGTGTTGGAAGTGACATTGCGGTGGACGCAGCAGACATCGTTCTCGTAAACGACGATATTAAGGAGCTTCCCCATTTACTCCGCCTCGCAAAACGGATGATGATTACGATCAAATGCAACCTGACCTTCTCCATGACACTCAACTTCATTGCCATTATCTTGGCAATGACAGGGATTTTAAATCCCGTAGTGGGGGCGTTGGTTCATAACGCCGGTTCCGTATTGGTAATCGTCCATTCCTCCCTGTTGCTAAAGTGGGGAAAAAGACGTAAACGGTACGGGGACAGCCAATTGGCACAGCTTTAAAGGGACGAGCAGCTGTTGCAAGATTTTCGATGGATTGGCGGGACAAAAACAATTTCACGATACAATTGTAAGATGAGGGTATCCCAAAACTCCAAATTTTTAGATTCATAGGAAGGGGGCGCCCCCTTCTATCTGCAAAAATATCTGAGTTTCTAAAAAGCGAGGGGCTCCTTCGTCCATTCATGGCTCTTGGGACACCCTCACCTTTTCTACATTATGCAGATAAAATCCGCCGGTGATTCCAGCTTTTTTGCGTTCCTGTTTTCAAGTTGCGCTATCAAAAACACAGTCCTTTCTACCCGTCATAGTTTTTCCCTCTGGCACGGTGTCCAGATCCCCATTTCTGAGTTTCCAATCCTATTCCTTCTGCAACGGCCAGTCCATCTCGTGTTTCATGGTTTGAAATCCGTACCGTTCGTAAAGGGGGCGTCCCATCTCCGTTGCCTCCAAAGATATAGCTGCTATTCCTCTTTTACTGACCTCCTGCATCAAGAGATCCAACGTATGCAGGGCGATGCCTTTTCTGCGGTAGGCTAGGGCAGTGTACATATTCATAATATAAGCTTTCTTCCCTGAGGGGTTCCGATAAGTCGGCATCACTTGATAAAAGCTGACTCCGCCTGTCCCCACAACGGTATTCGAATCCCAGACCAAAAGTGCAATATGCTGACCGTTTTGAAGCGATTCCTTATAGTACCTGCGTGTATGTTCCTCCACTTCTTGTAATCCAACAGAGGAGTCCAATCGATTGGCTGCCCGAAGGACTTCTATTCGTGTCTTTACCAGAAGTTCCAGTTCCTCAATGGCCGCTCTTTTGTAGAGAAAATGCATTGTCTTTTCTCCTTTCTTTTCATTTAGAATAAATCATACATATGGATATTGCTTGTACGGATGGATAACCAACCCGGCATCCGTATCGTTCTTCCGCTTTTCAGCCACCGCTGAATCGCTTCAAATTGTAACGAAAGGTTGCGGCAATTTTTTTGTGCTATACAAAGATACGATTCGTAATCCCTTTTTAAATGGGTGTCCAAGCGGTCATACAACCGCAAGAGCCTTTGTCAAAAAACGATTCCCTATAAAAAATCCCCTGCTGCAATCATGCAGCAGGGGATTTCACCTGTTGTATCATAAAGGGATATGCCTGGAAATTGCACGAAATTATTCTGCGATCTCGCCCTTGGAGAGCTTCTCCAAGTGCTCGTAATTCTCTTTTGCAACCTTCTCTGCTTCCGTGAACAGCTTCTCAGCACGCTCCGGGAAAGCACGAGTCAAGGAGTTGTAACGAACTTCACCCATGATGAAGTCACGATAGCTGGCGGTTGGCGCCTTGCTGTCGAGATGGAACGGGTTCTTGCCCTCTTCCTTGAGTCTCGGATCATAGCGGAAGTTCTGCCAATAACCGGCCTCAACCGCCTTCTTCTCTTCTCTCTGTGCAATGCTCATGCCACCCTTAATACCGTGGTTGATGCAGGGAGCATATGCGATGATGAGGGACGGGCCGTCGTAGCTTTCTGCCTCTGCAAACGCCTTGATGCACTGGTTGTAGTCAGCACCCATAGCGACGTGTGCAACGTAGACATAACCGTAGCTCATTGCGATGGCCGGGAGGTCCTTCTTCTTGGTCGCCTTACCGGTCGCTGCAAACTGTGCAACAGAACCGATCGGAGTGGACTTGGAAGCCTGGCCGCCGGTGTTGGAATAAACCTCGGTGTCGAACACCAGGATATTGACGTTTTCGCCGGAAGCGATCACGTGATCCAAGCCGCCGAAACCGATGTCATATGCCCAACCGTCGCCGCCGAAGATCCACATGGACTTCTTCGCAAGGAAATCCTTATCTTTCAAAGCCTTCTGAGACAGCTCACAGCCAGCCGCAGCAGCCTTTTCCAGCTCCGGAATCAGAGCGTCGGTTGCCGCGCGGTTCAGCTTGCTGTCGCTGAAAGTATCCAGATAGTTCTTGCAGGCTTCCTTGAGCTCTGCGGAGGACTTATCGGAAGCAGCGATCTCTTCGACATACTCGGCCAGTCTGCCGCGGATTGCCTTCTGGGCAAGCGTCATACCATAGCCGAACTCTGCGTTATCCTCAAACAGGGAGTTGGACCATGCCGGGCCGTGACCCTTTTCGTTGCGGGTGTACGGAGTAGCCGGTGCGGAACCGCCCCAGATGGAGGAGCAACCGGTTGCGTTGGCAATATACATTCTATCGCCAAAGAGCTGAGTGACCAGCTTTGCATACGGCGTCTCACCGCAGCCTGCGCAGGCACCGGAGAACTCAAGCAGCGGCTGCTTGAACTGGCTGCCCTTGACGGTAGTCTCCTTGAACTTGTCGATGACTTCCTGCTTCGGGCCAATCTTGCGGCCATAATCGAAGCCCTCCTGGCTCTGCAGCTGGGTCTCCATCGGCTTCATGACGAGAGCCTTCTCACCCTTCATGCCCGGGCAAACCTGTGCGCAGGAACCGCAGCCGGAGCAGTCCATCGCGGAAATGGTCATCGCGAACTTCATGCCCGGCATACCCGTCATGTCCTTATACTTCTGACTTGCCGGTGCGTTAGCAGCCTCTTCCTCGGTCAAAGCAACCGGGCGGATAACTGCGTGCGGGCAGACATAGGAGCAGAAGTTACACTGGATGCAGTTCTGCGGATTCCATTCCGGAATATCGATTGCAATGCAGCGCTTCTCATATGCAGAAGAGCCAGCCGGAGCAGTGCCGTCCTCCATGCCGAGGTCGACAAACGCGGAAACCGGCAGATCATTGCCCTTATACTTATTGCAGGGATTCAGGAAATTCTTGACATATGCCACTGTATCGGCATTGCCCTCGAGAGCGACGTCGGCCTTTGCCTCGTCCACAGCGTTCTTCCAGGACTCCGGCACATTGACCTTGTGGTACTCGTTTGCACCACGCTCAATCGCCTCGTGGTTCATGGCGACAATCTTTTCGCCCTTCTTGCTGTAGGACTTGGTGGCGGCATCCTTCATGTACTGGATGGCCTGGTCCTTCGGGATAATGTTTGCAATGCTGAAGAAAGCGGACTGTAGAATGGTGTTGATGCGGCCGCCCAGACCGATCTCCTTGCCCAGCTTCACGCCGTCGATGGTATAGAAGTTGATGTTGTTGTCCGCAATATACTTCTTCATCTTGGCCGGCAGATGCTGGTCAAGCTCTTCATCGCTCCAGAGGCAGTTCAAAAGGAAGCTGCCGCCCGGCTTGACATCCTGAACCATGTCGTACTCGTTGACATAGGACGGCTTATGGCAAGCTACGAAGTCTGCCTGGCTGATATAATAGGTGGACTTGATCGGCTTGTCGCCAAAACGCAGGTGAGAAACCGTCAGGCCGCCGGATTTTTTGGAGTCATAAGCAAAGTAGCCCTGTGCGTACATTTCGGTATGGTCGCCGATGATCTTGATGGAGTTCTTGTTTGCGCCGACCGTGCCGTCTGCGCCCAGGCCCCAGAATTTGCAGGAAGTGATCCCCTTCGGCGTTGTGTCCGGATTCTCCTTGATCTCAAGAGAGAGGTTGGTCACATCGTCGACAATGCCGATGGTGAAGCGCTTCTTCGGGGACTCGGACTCCATGTTGCGGTATACAGCAACGATCTGGCCCGGGGTGGTGTCCTTGGAGCCGAGACCATAGCGGCCGGTATAAACCTTTACCGTGCCAAACTTCGTCCCGGACAGAGCTGCCAGCACATCCAGATACAACGGCTCGCCGATAGAACCGGGCTCTCTGGTGCGGTCGAGCACGGAGATAGCCTTCACAGTCTCCGGCAACACGCCTGTGAGGAAGTCCGCCACGAACGGACGATACAGGTGAACCTTTACAAGGCCGACCTTGTCGCCAGCAGCGTTCAAATAGTCGACCACCTCTTCTGCGCATTCGCAGACAGAACCCATCGCAACGATCACGCGCTCTGCGTCCGGTGCACCATAGTAGTTAAAGGGCTTGTAATCGGTGCCGATCTTCGCGTTGACCTGATTCATGTAGTCAACCACAACTGCCGGCAGATCATCATAGTATTTGTTGCCAGCTTCGCTCGCCTGGAAGAACGTGTCGTCGTTCTGTGCCGTGCCGCGGGTAACCGGATGCTCTGGATTCAGAGAACGGCGGCGGAACGCATCAACCGCATCCCAGTCCAGCATATCGGCCAGGTCCTTGTAATCCCATACTTCAATCTTCTGAACCTCGTGGGATGTACGGAAACCGTCGAAGAAATGGAGGAACGGCACGCGGCCCTTAATGGCAGCAAGGTGCGCCACAGCGCCCAGGTCCATAGCCTCTTGAGGGCTGTTGGAGCAGAGCATCGCATAGCCAGTCTGACGGCATGCATACACGTCGGAATGATCGCCGAAGATGCACAGCGCATGTGTCGACAGCGAACGTGCGGAACAATGAATGACACTCGGAAGGAATTCACCCGCCATCTTATACATGTTCGGGATCATCAGGAGCAGGCCCTGGGAAGCGGTGTATGTGGTGGTCAATGCGCCAGCTGCAAGGGAGCCATGCACTGCGCCGGCTGCGCCCGCCTCGGACTGCATCTCGGTAACCTGTACTTCTCTTCCGAAAAGATTCTTTCTGTTTGCAGCAGCATACTTGTCCGTCTCATCCGCCATCGGGGAAGACGGGGTGATCGGATAGATCGCAGCAACATCCGTAAACGCATACGATACATGCGCGGTGGCGGTGTTGCCGTCCATAGTTTTTCTTTGTCTTGCCATTATGATATTTTCCTCCTTTTAAGGATCTTGATATTTCTCCCGGTACAATACACCCACACTGTACCAATCTAAATTTTAGCATCTTTTATGGCGCATGTAAAGGAAAAAACCGCATTTATCCAGAGAAATAAACAGAATATCGTCCATATCAGAGGGAAAGATTTTCCTAAACCATCTGTCAACTGCAAGCTTCCTGTTCGCGCTGCTGCCAGGGGATGATTCCTTCGCAAAATAGGTCTCTCACACATTCTACAGGGCCGTATGACGATTGACAGCAACCCATCGTATAGGATAAAATAAGAATTACCATAATAACATTATACTATGCAGGTTCTGCCTGCCGAAAGGGGAAAATTTATGCCTCCGGAACCCGTAGGCCATTTATGGCCGCTGTCTACAAGCGTGCAAACGGCTTCGGCCCAAACGTCCTTCTCTGCCTTTTCCATTGTGCTCCTGATTGTTCTCATTTTAATCAACGCTTTCTTCGCGGCTTCTGAGATTGCGATTATCACATTGAACGACAATAAGGTGCGTAAAATGGCGGAGGATGGCGACAAACGCGCCAAACGTGTCCTCAAGCTCACCAAGGATTCCAGCCGGTTTTTGGCCACCATTCAGGTGGGCGTCACGTTGGCGGGCTTTTTGACCTCAGCAGCGGCTTCCCAGACGTTTGCCGGAAAACTGGCAGACGCCTTTGCGTTTTTGCCAATTCCATATGATGTGCTCTTCGGTATATCCACGGTATTGGTCACTTTGTTCCTGTCCTATTTCTCACTGGTCTTTGGCGAGCTGGTTCCGAAGAAGATTGCCATGCAGCGTGCAGAGGCGCTGTCCTTTAAATTTGCAGGCATCTTGAACGGCATCTCCTCCTTCTTCCACCCGTTCATTTCCTTTTTGACGGTTTCTACCAACCTGGTCCTCAAACTGATGGGATACGACCCACACCAAAATGAGCAGACTGTCACCGAGGAGGAAATCCTGATGATGGTCGATCAAGGGGAAGAAAAAGGTGTGATCGGCGAGAGCGCCAAAGATATGATTTCCAATATTTTTGATTTCAGCGATGCAACGGTCGATGAAGCCATGACCCATCGCACCGACGTCACGGCGGTCGAGGATACGGCGACGATTCAGGATGTGGTAAACCTTTCCTTGGAAGAAGGCTTTTCCCGCATCCCCGTGTATCACGAAGACCTCGACAATATCGTTGGAATCCTCTATGTGAAAGATCTCCTGAAATATGTAGGAAAGCAAACAGACGATCACATTCCGTTGACCAGTTTGATGCGGAGTGTTTACTTCGTCCCGGAAACGAAACAGTGCAGCCAACTCTTAGCGGAAATGATCGAGCGCAAGCTGCAAATCGCCATCATTGTGGATGAATACGGCGGTACCGAGGGTTTGATTACCATGGAAGACCTGTTGGAATCCATTGTAGGCAATATCCAGGATGAGTATGACCACGAAGAGGAGGACATCTACCAGGTTGGGGAAAACAAGTTCACCGTGGACGGCACCACGCCGATCGATGAGATTTCCGACCTGGTGGGCGTAGAGCTTCCGGAAGGGGAATACGACACGGTCGCCGGCCTGATTGTAGAAAATCTGGGCATATTCCGAAACCGGAGGAGCATCCGAGCATCGACATCGACTGTCTGACTTTGACGGTTCTCGCGGTGGAAGACCGCCGGATTGCAAAAGTTTTGATTGAAAAGCATGTCCCGTTAAGGACTGGGGATGAGGAAGAACGCTGATGGGAGATCCCTTTCCTCACATCAAAATCAACCCCGTTTTTGATTCGATCTGAAATTCCCTGAAAAGAAATGCCGGACACAGAGCATTCTGTGCCTGGCGTTTTTTCTTTGGACACTTTTGCGCAAGTTTCAGCTTGGGTACATTCCCCCTTTTATACTCAATTTGCTCTTTCCATGGAAAGGCAATGTTTACCGGCTTTTTCTGCAAAATCCTTAATGAAATCTTTATACATATCTTGCTTTTCTCTACGAATTGTAGTACATTAAAGGGACTGCTCAGGGTATTTTCTACTGGGCTGAGCAGGGTCAGTCGCAAGCTCCTGACCTAAAAGAAAACTACGGAGGAATCACAAATGAAAAAACAAACTCGCAGCGCGGTCTTCTTGGCGCAGGGCGCCATGATTGCCGCCATCTACACGGTACTGACGCTTCTAGCCGCTACCATGAACCTCGCCTATGGACCGGTACAATTTCGGTTTTCTGAGGCGCTCACGATCCTGCCGATGTTTACTCCGGCAGCGGTCCCCGGCCTGACGATCGGGTGCCTGCTGAGTAATATCTTCAGCGGATACGGGGCGGCTGATATGATCTTTGGAACGCTTGCCACCTTATTGGCGGCGATTTCCACACGGATGTTGCGAACTGTCCGGATAAAGGATATTCCCTGGCTTGCTCCACTGCCGCCGGTGCTGTTCAACGCCGTAATCATCGGGGCGGAAATCGCGTTTTTTGCCCCGGAAGGCTTCCTTTGGACTGGATTTGCAGCTTCCGCCCTCTCGGTTGGCCTGGGAGAACTGGCCGTCTGTTATGTGTTGGGGCTTCCACTTGCGATTTTCTTGGAACGTTCGGGCCTCAGCCGCTATCTCTCCGAAGGCCCTTTACGCCTCTCCAATCGTTGACTTTTCCGCAAATGCTTTTAATTTTATGAATAACATCGCTGTCCGCTCAGGAATGTGTGGGCTGTGTATTTCGGGGTGATCGAATTGCAGGAGGGCTTTCCTTTAACGAAACGTCTAAAAAACATGCCGCCTGTCCGTCTCATCGTCTCCAGCTTTTTTGCCGTCATTCTCTTGGGCGCTGTTCTGCTTACGCTTCCGATCATGAGTCGGAGCGGTAACGCAACATCCATGATTGATGCCCTGTTTACGGCGACATCGGCGACCTGTGTGACTGGTTTGGTTCCTTTTGACTCCTGGACGCACTGGAACGGTTTGGGGCAGGTTGTCATCCTGTTTCTCATTCAGATTGGGGGCCTGGGCGTTATCACGTTTACCACCGGTTTTACGCTGCTTTCGCGCCGGAAGCTTGGCCTGCGGGAATTACAGCTTGCAACGGAAAATACCGCGGGCAATGCTATGGATATTTACCATTTGGTAAAGATCATTTTGACTTTTACCCTCAGCAGCGAACTGATCGGAGCGGCTATTCTTGCCCTTCGTTTTGTCCCGAAGTTTGGGCTTCATGGAATTTGGATTTCCATCTTCACCGCTGTTTCGTCCTACTGCAACGCCGGATTCGACATCCTTGGATTTGAAAAACCGGACAACAGCCTCATCGGGTATGCCAACGATCCGTTGGTCTGTATCCCGGTGGCCCTGTTAATTATTGTGGGCGGCCTTGGCTTTATTGTCATCAGCAATATTTATTTTGCCAAGCTTTCCCCGCTTTTTCACAAGAAAAAGCCCACCTCCTTGAACCTACATTCCAGCATTGTTCTTCGTATGACCCTGATCCTTTTGGTAATCGGTACCATTGGCTTTTTGTTCTTTGAATGGGATAATACCTTAGAAGGTAAGAATATCTTTCAGAAAATTTTGACAGCTTTTTTCAATCCACCAGCGCCCGTACCGCCGGCTTTGCCTCGGTTGACATTGCCAGCGAACACGACATCACCAAACTGTTTACGGTCTTTCTGATGTTTATTGGCGCCGCGCCTGCCGGTACCGGCGGCGGTGTCAAAGTGACTACCTTTGTTGTTTTGATCGCAACGGTAATCAGCGTTATGGCTGGTAAAGAAGATACAACCTTACACCATCGCCGTGTGGAAAAAGGGACGGTATACCGTTCCCTTGCCATTGTAACGGTCGCGATTCTGGTTGTCGTCTGCACAACCGGCGTCATTCTTTCCACCAATGCGCATCCCATCAGCGCCATTGACGCGCTATTTGAAGCAACTTCTGCATTTGGAACCGTGGGACTGACGGCTGGATTAACCCCCTCTTTGAGTGCTATCTCAAAATTTGTACTTTGTTTAACCATGTTTATCGGGCGTGTAGGGCCGATCTCCTTGGCGCTGGCCATAGCAATCAAACGTGCACACAACAAGGGCGCTGTCCTTCCCGAAGGAAAAATTATTGTCGGATAGACATTTGATGTTGTTTCCCGTCGTGTATCCTTACCGTTTATTGGGCTTTTAAGATGGGACTCGACACAATCGTTTCCGTAAGATCGATCTACAGGCGTCATGGAGGAAACATTTGAGCATGGATTTCTTTTTTGGGTGTATGGCAAGTCCTGTCTTTGCAAAACCAGAAGAAGCCGTTTGACAGATTCGGATATGTATTGCCTTTTATAGTTAAAATCATACGACAAGAGGGTGTCCCAAAAGTCATTTCATGACTTTTGGGACACCCTCGCTTTTTTAGAAACTCAGATATTTTCCAAACAGGTAGAGGTTGCCGCCTTTCTATAAATCGAAAAATTTGTCGTTTTAGGGCATCCTCTTTATTCACGCCTGAAAATTTCCTGGATAAAGGCCCTTTTTCTTTCAGCCCCCGGCACTTTCAGCATTTTTTACCATCTTCTGCCGGTGCTTACCGCGATATTAAGCAAGTGTATTGCCGGATACCTGTCCAATATAGATTTCTTCTGCCTTTCCAGTATTCTGCACTTCTACTTCTGCGGTACAATCCTTTGCCGGATCACTCAACATGCCCGCCAGGCCGCCTACATAGATCTTTCCTGCTGTACCCGTGCTTTGATTGGTTACCTTTCCCTCTACATGGGAATCGGTAGCCGTTCCAAGCAGCCATCCAGCCAAACCGCCTACAGCGATGGTCTTGCCTTCCTTCGTACTGCCTGTCATCTGAACATTTCCAGTAAATGTGCAACTGTCAATGGTTCCAGAGTAAAGCTCTCCAACCAGACCACCCACATTTACGGTCGATTTCGCCGTTCCTATAGCCGTCACTTCTGCGGAAACAGAACAGTTCTTTGCAATTGAATCCGAACCGATGAGATCTCCTACTAAGCCGCCCAGTTTACAAGAACCTTTTGTATCGTCCCACACGATTGTACCACCATTTACCGTGCAGTTCTCTATACGGGTATTATTTGCACACCCTACCAAAGCGCCGCCAAATTCACTTGTTTTTACCTGAGGCGCTTCGATAACAATATTCTTCAACTCTGCACCATCACAATAGGCAAACAACCCCGCATATTTCGGCGCGCCCGATTGGCCGCTCGTTTTAACGCTCCGTCCAGTTTGCTCGTCCTGCCCAATATTCAATCCTGTAATCTGATACCCACATCCATCGAAACCGCCGGTAAAGGTTTCATCCGTTTTTTCTCCGCCAATCGGTTCCCAGTTATAATCGGAAAGGTCAATATCCCCTCCAAGACGGTAGAATTGATCCAAGCCATTGCCGATACTCATCAGTTCTTCTGCGGAACGAACCCAAATAGCCTCTTCCGCAGAGCTGCCATCCCCATCTTCTTGAAGCTTCACCTCAAAGGAAACCGTCTTATCCGTCTTGGACACCACTTTCGAGGCATTCGGATCTACCAGTTCATATCCTGCGCCGAGCTTGCTCAAATCCGGCGTCAAAGTCATCGTGGTTTCGCCCTCAGGGAACAGCACCAGATAGGAGCCGATCACCTTTCCGTCCATGACCCACTGTACCGTCGCCATATCCGCTGCGCCCGCACCTTCATCGGTCTGGAAAGCATTTACCACAACATTTCCATGGAAGTGCTTTCCCTGATATGCGTTGCCCGCGGTATCCGGCAAATAGGCACCGATCACATAGGTCTGTGTGCCGCTCGCCGCTGGAAGTACCATGGCCGGCGTATAGGGTTTTCCGTTGGAATCGGGGTTCAAGTTATCTGATACGACTGTCCACGAGCCATTGACCTTTTCAAACAGCACCAACTTCAACACATCGGCCAAGCCGTTTGTACAAGCAACGCGCACATTCGAATGGTCCGGGCTATAAGCCTGCTTGATCGTCTCTCTGCCCTGGGCATCCTTGACAATCTCGATCTTCTTCTCCCCATTCTCCGGGCATTCTACATCTTTCATATCCAGAGCTTCCACCGAAAGCTCTATGTAAACCGGAAGAGTCCCTGCGTTGTTAACAACCACTGGCTGGAAATAAACCGGTTTCGGATCATAGCCATCTACAGATACATTGCCATTGCCCGCTTGATTGATCTCTGCCAGAAACTTTTCGTATTCCATGGGACGCAAATTGTCAAAGCTCAAAGGTGTCTCCGCATCTTTGCCCGGCTCTACCGTAATGTCTAAAACACCTGCTGTGAAGTCCGCATTTACCTTTTCCGTATCCGTAAACCATGCCATGGTTCCACCTGCTAGCAAGCAGAGCATCAACAGAATGGATACTCCCGATAACAGCAACCTTCTCTTTTTCATGTCTAGTCCTCCTCTTTCAATCATTGTTTCTACAGCAAATGGAGCTGTAGTTTGAAAAAACTGCATTACATATTCGCTAATAAATATGCATGTAAATTTATAGGGATATTTTACCATTCCATAGACAGTCTGTCAATCCTGCAAATTTTTTGTATGTTTAGGGTGTATATTTTTGTTTTATTATATAATATTTATAAAATATTTTTAAATACCACTGGAAAAACAGCGAAAAAAATAAACAAACGAAAGGGCACATGTGCATTTTTATGCACATGTGCCCTTTTGGGCGTTTATCTGCGTTCCCGTAAAATCTTTAAGAGTTGTTTTTGACTCTTGCCTTCACACACCGCGACTATTTCATCATTCGCATGAATCACTGTATTGCCGTTTGGAATCATCATAGACTCCCCACGAAGAATGGAGATAACCAGTGAACTATCCGGTAAATCAATATCCTTCAGCATCACACCCTCCAAGGCTGTATCCGCTGGAAGCGTCATCGCACAGATTCCCGCGCGCCCTTTGTTCAGGGTTGCCAAAAGATGCATTTCCGCCACATCAACTTCTTGCTCAATCAAATTTGTGATGATTTCTGTGCTGCTGTACGGCAATGTCCGCCCCCAAAATACGCAACGCATCCATGTTTCTCGGGTCGTTTGCGCGGGCAATCACCTTTACTGCCTTAAACTGCCTTTTCGCCAACTGTGCTGCTACTAGATTGTCTTGGTCTTGACCGGTAACTGCGATAAAACAATCTGCGTTCTGCGTACCCGCCTCTTCCAGCGTTTCGATTTCTGTTCCATCGCCACAGATCACTTCTACGTCCAGTTCATTTGCCAATCGCATACAACGGAGTTTATTTTTTTCGATCAAACGAACGTCGTGTTTGCTCTCCAACATATTCGTAGCCAGATGATACCCTAGCTTTCCGCCTCCAACGATCACAATTCGCATCGTTTTTCCTCCCGAATTATACGGTTTGTATATTTTATTTATTTAATACAATTCATTAATTCCCTATAAAAATCAGGCCGTTTTCCCCGAGGGCCCTTTTATCAAACATGCGCTTACCTTTTATACATTTGCGCACAGCAAAGTTTTCCACACATTCTCTGCGATAAAAGTTATACGAGGAAGTCTTTCCTCATTGTCAATCAATAATGTTGGAGAAGACCAAACGGTCATTTTCTCCGATCAGCTGATCGTGTCGCCCCGTATTGAGCACCATTGTGCCGTCCGCATGAACCAATCCAAAGAGCTGTTCCCCATCTTTTACAGGGAATTGGCTGAGCGAAAGTCCATACCAAGAGCGGTCTGCCTCCTTCACATGGAAAGCCACCGTTGCCGTTCCGATGGTCAGCTCCTTGGAATCCCAAGGCTGTGTCAATGCCGTAAACATTGCGTCTCCCGCCAATTTTGTATGGCACACCGTCTTGAGGCCAAAGCGCTTAAAGACCTTTTCGCGCGCGGGGTCCGAAATGCGGGCCACTACATTGCGCACACCAAAAAACTCCTTCGCAATCTGCGAAATGGTGATGTTTAAATTGTCATCCGGCGTACAGACTGCCACCGCATCGCAGCTTTCAATCCCTGCATTCTTCAACACTTTGGTATCCATTGGAAAACCGGTAACGGTCATCCCATTAAAATCCTTCTCCAACATGCGAAATGCATCCGCATCCGAATCGACTACAGCGACATCATGTCCATGGTGATCCAGCAGTTCTGCCAGACGCCTCCCCAGCCGACCACATCCAATTACTAAAACGTTCACCCAGAATCTCCTCCCGGTATTAAAATAATCCTTTTCTTCCATACCGCGGTATAAAAGCGGATGCTTCCACACCGCCTATTCTCTGATGAAATTCTCTAAAAATGCCCCGATTGCAATGATTCCTCAAAGCGGGCCAACCAAGGCCCCCATGTTAAAACGTTTCCCCTCAAAAAGTTCCACACAATAAAAATACCCTCTCCTACCAAGGGAAAGGGTTTCCAACATGGCGCAATACGCCATCCTCTATACAAAATTGGCTCAACCGGTTGCACACGGAGCAACCGCTCTCATCTGCTTTTTTCTCCTTTGCGCAATACAAGGCTACGTCCTCCATTCCTTGTACACGGCAGTTTCCTTTTTCCAACGGCTTTTTCCGTTGAATCAACAAACGTCCGGAGAAATATCCTCGTGCTACAACCGCCAAACCCAATGAAATCTCTATATTCGCGGCCCTGCACAATCTCCCGTTTCCAAGAATACCGTCCCCTTCTCGCCTGAATCCTTTCAGATTCAGGCCGCCCATAAAGAGGGCAAAGAAGGAGCACGCTGTGTGAAACTTCACACACATATGGCCCGCCCGGAGGGATTCGAACCCCCGGCCTTCAGAATCGGAATCTGCTGCGATATCCAGCTTCGCTACGGGCGGATATGAAAACTGATAGTAATTATAACACGCTGTAGCATAAATTTCAATCATTGTTTGGAGAAACCATCCGATTTTTCCATTCTTTTGCCCAAGCGCCAAATAAAGAGTAGCAGAAGCCATTCAACCTCGGAAAACCGATGCTGCTGCCTTCTGCCGTTCTTTTATAAAAATGGGTTAAGGAAGATGAAAAAGAAAAGGAATAAGTAAATTGATTTGATGCTCCCTTTTCCTGGTTGCCGCCCGGAAAATCCGGGCGGCCCCAAGAGAAAAGCAGCTTTGCTGGGCAGTAGATTTCTGTTGCCGATCAACCGCGCCCAGCCTAGAGAAGTCCTTACGCTGCAATGGTTACTACACAGTGCTGCTGTGCGGCCTGACCTGTCAACGTGGTGTACACGCCGGTGGACTCGCCCACATCACCGATTGCCCAAATGCGGAAGTAGTAGTCATTGCCAATCTGCGTTACAAACTGAGTCTTAAATACGCTGCCATCGCCAACGGTGAAGAGCGGCAAAATATTGCTGCCATTCACCAGTGTCATCTTGAAGCAGATGCCTGGCCCTGCTTGACTGTAAACGGAAGCGTCGTGTCAGATTTCACATATGGACCAGTGACCGTTGTACCAGTACCCGTTCCTGGTGTTGTTGGCACACCGCTTCCGTCTTCACCATAGGTACTATCCGCAGGCACATAAAACAGTCGTGGAACCGCCGCCAGAAGAGGAAGAACTGCTTCTCGGAACCAACGCCTTGATGGCGTCGTTGATCGCCTGTACGGCAGCATCCACTGTGGGCTGTGTTGCTGTAGACGGCAGGGCCTTTGCTGCTGCAACCGCCTCTTGCAATTTTGCCCAAGAGTCGCTGGTATACTTGCTGGAAGAGCGGGATTCCGCATCCTGAATAGCTTCATTCAGATCTGTGAAGTCTGCATCGAAGATCTGATACGGATAGTAGACGATGTTCGCTCTGCCGTAAGAGGCATAGCTTGCATCTCTTCTTGGATAGACGGTGGGTTCAATGCTGCCGTCGATGATGCCTTCTGCACAATTCATCAAGTCATCGAGGTATTCCTCTGTGAACGGCTCCAGGTTTTCCGCGTGGCCGGTACGTAGCATCATTTGGCGGCCGTTTACCTTATCGATAAAGTGCTGCAAAGACTTGGTGTAGGTCTGAATCGAACACATGCCGATCTGCATCCATAGGTCTCCGGAACCCACAGCGTCGCCGGTAAATACGTCCTCATCGCCATAGAACAGAACAATGGAGCCTGCCGTGTGGCCGGGAACTGCGACAACCTCTAGGTTTTCACCGTTACCAATACTGATAAAATCACCATCTTTGACAATGGAAACTTTATCGGCATCCGGTCCCATCTTCTTAATGATTGCGTCCTTATCTCCCTCTGCGACATAAACGTTCTTCACCTGGTCCTTGCCGACAAAGTCGTCCAGACATCCGATGTGGTCACCATGGTTGTGTGTCAGAACCACATTCATGTTCGCATTTTTGTTTTCCAGGACATTGTTGACAATGTAATCAAACAGATCACCTGCGCCCATACCGGTATCGATTACCGTGGCGCCATCCTTGTTTTCGAGCACCCAAATCTGGCCGAGTTCATAGTCGCGCACAACCGTCATACCCGGTTTGATTGTCTCCTTGGTGTACTCCAAGGACGGATTCTGTGTATGATTCTTCGAACGGCTCAACGACTGCTGGAACAGCCAGTTGTACGGTGTGCCATTGCGGTCGCTGTACACATACTTCCAAACCTGATGCGGGTCCGGAGTGGTAGAGCCGGCACTGTACTCTTCATACTTGATACACTGGCTACCAACTGCCTTTCAGAGCCTCCACCACTTTGCGGGTATTTTCCACCGGAACAGTGCTGTCATCCGCATTGTGGAAGGTCCAGATTGCCATATTTTTGATCTTCTGGAACGCTTCGTTGTTGTTTGCATAGTAGCTATCGTCCACGCCACCGCACATCGGCATTGCTGCTGCAAAGATTTCCGGATGGTCGAGGATGATCTTCCAGGTGCCGTAACCGCCCATAGACAGGCCCTGGATGTAGATGCGATCTGTGTCGATGGTGGCTGCATGCTCTGCGATGAACTCATCGAGCATCTGCATGACAAGCGCTTCGTTGTCCTCCTGAACCCAGCCTTCGGCCATGCTCGGGCACTGCGGCGCCAGCACATAGCACGGGTTCATGTCCACACGGTCTGCCGAAACGACGGCGCCCTTGTTCGCGATGATATGGGACAAATTATTGTCGCCGGATTCACCCGCTCCGTGCAGGAAGATTACCACCGGATACTTGCCGTCTGCATCCTTACCAGCGGACTGGATCGGGTCGTAGTAACGATATGGGATCGTCTTGCCCGCTTTGTTCGTAACTTCTGCCTCCTGGAAGTCGTCCACGGTCAGGTTCGTAATCGAAGTATTTGCATAGGTCCCGCCTGCTGCTACAGTCTCGCCGTTGGCCAGCTCGACATCGCGCAGCTGGGTAACCTCATAGGAAAGGTCAAACATGAAGGTCTGGAACGCATCGTAATCGAAATAACTGGTGCCTGCGATCGTCTCGGTGGGGTCGAGGGAGATCGTAACCTGATTCCCATCCACCTGCAGCACACCGGTGATAGTCCGCATGCCGACGTTGTTAAAGGTTGGGTTATCCGCTGTCTGCTCCGCACGTACCTGATAGGTCGCTGTAGAGATAGAATCCGGATTGACATCTTCTGGGTAGGTGACAACCGCTTCGATTACCTTCTGGCCGTCGTCCATCACCTTCGTGACGAGTTCCACCTCACAGGTGTCGGTCACCTTCGCAGGATCATAAACGATGGAAGCCGTGCCATAGGTTGCGATCTTCGCATCGCGGACATTGCCGCGGATATACTGCTCACCTTCGATAGATCCATCCACAATTCCCTTCGCACATTCGAGAATATCGCGGACATATTGGTCGGTCATTGTGCCGCGATACTGCGTGTGGCCGCCATAAACGGTCAGGTCACGGTCGCCGATGGAATCGTTGAGGTGCTGCAGGGAGTTCACATATTCTTCAATGGAGCGCATGCCGATCTGCATCCAGACATACCCGGAACCAATCGCATCACCAGTGAAGAGCTTGTCTTCGATCATGTAGCCAACGGAACCAGCCGTATGTCCCACAATATCGATGACCTGGAAATACTTGTCGCCGAACGGGATCTTATCGCCGTCGTTGACCGCTGTAAGCTTCTCAGTGCTGACGCCCTGACGCTCCATCATCGATTTCACTGTGGCTTCGTCCGCTGCGCCGATGTAGATATGTTCCACATCTTCTTTATCTGCGAACTGATAGGCCTGAGCAGTGTGGTCTCCGTGGCTGTGGGTCAGTAGGACATCAATCTTGGTCACTGTTTCGGGCAACATGGCCTTGAGCTCGTCATAGAGATTGCCCTGGCCCATGCCGGTATCGATCAGAACCGCGCGGTCACCATTGACCATCACATACATCGGATCGACATCGTAATCCCAAATGGCCTGTACACCGTCGCCATAGTCCTTGACCGTGTAAAGGGTCTTCGGGTTGATCGTGCCATTCTCGGTTCTGGACTTATTCTGTTCGAACAGCCAGTTATAAATTTCTTCATCTTCATACACGGCCTTCCAGCTGTGATGATGATTCGGCCAAATGGATTCCGGCAAATATTTATAATATTTTACAGAAGTGTTGCCGTGTGCCTGTAAGGCTGCAACTGCATCGTCCGAGCCCTGAACGTTGACGGACGGGTCATCCTCTGCATGGGCAACCCAAATCGGCATATTTGCCAATGCGTCAAACTTCTTGCCGCCATCTTCATAATAGCTGGTAGAAACACGCCCGCAAATCGGGATTGCTGCTGCGAAGAGGTCCGGGTGTTCCAGGATCATTTCCCAAGTGCCCATGCCTCCCATCGACATACCCTCGATGTAGATGCGGTCCGTATCCACCTGCGGATGTTCCTGGATAAATTCCTCCAGAATTTGAACCACCAGGTCCTGGTTTTCCTTGTTGATCCACCCAGAGGGTTCGGTCGGACACTGCGGCGCCAATACATAGACCGGATTGCGCGCAACGCGGTCCGGCTCTACCCAAGCGACGGCGCCCTTGTTTGCGATCAAGTGGGACAAATTGTTGTCGCCCTTTTCTCCGCCGCCGTGCAGGAACAGGATCAGCGGATATTTGCCATCCTCACTCACACCATTGACCTTGATCGGGTCATAATAGCGATAGTTGAGGGATCTTCCGTTGACATTGCCGCCCGTTGCACTCTGGAAGTCATCTACAATGCGGTTGGTGATGGAGGTATCCTTGTATTTTGCGGGTTCAACAGTCCCCTCCGCTGTTTCGATTTCTCCCTTTTGTGTTACAAGATACGAAATATCGTACGGGGTCGTCAAAGAACTATAGAAGCTTGTCACGGCTGTTTCATCCTCGGGATCGAGTTCAATGGTCACAACATTGCCATTGACATCGATGTCCGTGATGGTGCGGTAACCTTCCAGATCGTTGGAACCGTCTCCATAGGTAAGGGTTGCCTTGATCTTGTAATCATCCTTGGAAACGCTGTCCTCATCGACTGCACTGTCGTAAGTCAAGTTGATTTCGACTACGCGCTGCCCATCGTCCAGTACTTCTGTGACGATTTCTGTGGGAATGTCGCCATAGGGGATATTATACGACATCTGCAAATCGTCCTCGGTCAGGTCGAAGGAATCCAGGTTTGCCGCCATCATCAGGCGGTCGCGCGCCGGATAATCGGATTTTGTTGTGCAGACAGCCGCTACGCCGTCCTCCACGTCCTTAAAGTGCATGAATGCACCGTTCGTATCCGAGGTACATTCTTCCCAAACCGGGAGGCCCTCCCCATTTGGATCGCCGGTCTTGACAAAGTTTGCCCAGTAGGTGGACATCATATCGCCCAACTCGTGATCCGCATCGGTCCAGTTGCGTTGGCCTTCAATGTCGTCCCGCATGGAGTTGAACATATACCACAGCTCACTGGAATGGAAGGAACCGTAGAAATCCTCATCACGGTTGCCTACGATCTCCGGATCGTGTGGCGCCGAGTCGTGATCGAAATAGTAAACATAAGCGTTGTGATCTTCGTTGTGCGTCTTGCCGTATTCAGCGGAGATCCGGTACTTCGCCAAACTGCTGTCGCTGGTGGAACGCAGGTTCATGCGATAAGCCTGTTTCTCGTTGAGCGCATTGTAGATGGAGCGATTGTACAGCTCTCCGTACTGATTTTCCATCTTTTCCTGGAATGCTTCGACATCCATCGTGCCATCCGGCGTACCGGACAGGGAGGTATACTCATCCGCCGTACCGCCGATCATGATGTCGATGCCGTCGAGCGCACCCTCAAGGGTCAAATCGATGGATTCCTCTGTAAAGACATAGTTATCCAACGTATTGTTGCCGGCCGCACTCTTGAGGGAACTGTAAACGTCATCCGCCAGGAAATCTTTCGCATCCTTTGCGCGAAGCTCTTCCAGGGTGACGCCCTCTCCGAATGCTTTTTCAATAGCGTTTTGGCAAGTTTCTTCCTTCTCCTCCAAGGATTTATAGCTGCCAGGTGCTGCATAACCGCCAAAACCACTCTGGATAATCGCACGGTTAAACAGCCCGTCCGTCATATCTGTGGAAAGCAGCGCTGTTACAGACATGGCGCCTGCGGACTGGCCGCAGATGGTGACGTTCTCTGGATCGCCACCGAATCCTGCAATATTCTCATTCACCCATTCCAGCGCCTTGATCTGATCCAATGTACCGTAGTTACCGGAAACGCCTTCCTCATTTTCTGCGCTGAGTTCCGGCAGAGCCAGGAAACCAAATACATTGACACGGTACTGGATACATACCACGATGATCCCCTGCGCTGCCAATTTGGAAGCATTGAACTCCATTTCGGATGCATGGCCATGGTCGTAACCGCCGCCATGAATCCAAACCATGACCGGAAGCTGCTCGTCTTCCGCATGTTCCGGTGCATAGACGTTCAAATACAGGCAATCTTCGCTGATTTCGGGATTGTAATCTTCGTCAAAATAGAACTCGTCGCCCCAGAATTCGCCAACGGGGTTCAAGTTTTCTGGCTGCATCGCCTGGTTGCCCCATTTGTCGCAAACGCGCACATCATCCCACGTCTCTGTGAGATCCTGCGGCGCTTTCCAGCGCAATTCTCCCACCGGGGGCTCCGCAAATGGAACACCCTTGTAGACGGTGACACCCTCCGTATCGGATGGGACGCCCTGAATCTTACCATTTACATTGTCGCCACTGCGAATGGTGACAATGCCCGGTTCTTTCATCTCCGGTTCTTCCGCGCGCGAGGTTGCTGCAAATGCGCTGGTACACGTGCCCAGCAGCATTGTAAAGGTCAGAACCAATGCCCAAATAGATCGATGGATCTTTTTCATTCTGCTTTTCTCTCCTTTTCCTAAAATGTAACCGTTAACTCTGGTCCGCTCGTATGTCCTGCATGGGCATCCCTCCATTCTAAAAAAATGTGTAAAAGAAAGCCTGCCAAAGATTTGCTTTTGACAAGCATGGGTGCGCGTATATAATGCTATCCATAAATGGCCTTTCGGCCCGATCCTTCGTCTTTCATCCAGCGAATGACGCCGCTGTAAAACGGTACTTCTACTTTCTACGATGAACGTCGCTCTGCCAACCAGTGGTCTAATTGTTTTTGCTTCTCTGCAAGGATTTTGTCAATACCCGCTGCTCTGAGTTCTTGGTTCATACGCGGCAATGTGACTGCCGGGTCGAGAGAACCACATTCCAGGGCATTACGATATTCGTCCAACACCGCATTGCAGGCGCTGACCTCTCCAAGCACCTCGGTGTTATCCCATACAAATCCGCGTGCTGGGGATGGGTGTGCCTCTTGATTAAAGGTCTCCACCTGCTGCCAAACATCCGGCGGATCTTTCTGCCATACATGGGCGATTAACTCATTAGGCCATGACCAAATAATAAACCCATAGGGTACATTGTCACTGTCAATCCCCTTTGGAAATCCGACAATATTTTGCTCATGGTCCAGTATTTGATAGGTTTTCCCCTCAATTCCATAGGTGAGCAGGTTTGCCAGTTCTGGATTGGTGTACATCTCGTTGAGTACCCGCATGGCTTTGTCGGGCTGCTCGCTGGTATGACCGATGCTCCACATCGAAGAAACCAATGTGGTCTCGCTATACGGCGGGACAATTGAAAAAATCCCAATTTCATATCCCACACTCCGGATGACCTCACCATATTTATCGGGTTTTACATTGGCAAAGTGCCCAAATCCCTTTCCTGCCCGCATCAGTGAAAACTCGTTGTCCGTATTGGACGCGCCGTCCGGCATCAGCAGACCTTTCTGCGCCCAATCCCACTGGAGCTCCACCATCTGCCGGTAGGAATCCGTCTCAAACAGATTGACAACCTCCGTGGAATCCGTAAAGCTGTTCTCCAGCACACCTAAGTCGTCTCCCAACCGGTCATATGGCATTGGGAGCCTTGCCAAGCCACTGCTGGTAACGACCGGATACATGTCCGGATATGCATCCCGTACTTTTAGCAGAAGATCTTCAAGATCCTGTATGGTCTGCAAATCCTCTTCCTGATACCCCAACGCCTCTGCTAAATCTTTCCGGTAAACAAACCCGCGCCCGGTCGCTTTCTCCCGGTTCATCGGTACGCCACAGATCATTCCATTGAACGTGACGCACTGCCAGTCCTCCGGTGAAATGTCCTCTTGAATCTCCGGGCCACACAAAGACAGATAATCGTTTAAGGGGGTAACCAGGCCATAGTTCACCATAACAGCCACGCCCGTTTCAAAAGTCGGGAAAAGGTCCACTTTTTTTCCGGTGGAAACCGCCAGTTTCACCTGTTGGAGGCAATTTTCCTTTGTCCCCTGATAGGTCAAACGGATCTTGGCCTCGCAAGATTCTTGAAGGATGGCGTTTGCACGCTCTTCGATTTCTTTTCTCAGCGGTTCAGAAGCCCTTCCCAACGCATACACATCCACCGTATAAAAATCCTCAGAAGAACTCTGCGAAGAAGGTGTTTGCTCTGTCCCAGTTGTTCCATTTGTACAGGCTGTCAAATTCCACAGTAGAACTCCCGCCAGCAACATCGCCAGCCATCCTGTCCGCTTCATGATTGGCCCCCTTGCTCTCTTTTTATCGGGGCAACTCTCCAAAATACTATCGGAATTCCTTTTTGAAGCCTCGCAAGGTTTCAGCCGTTTGTTTTGCAATCCCCCTTTTTTCATTTGATCTTTTTGATTCATTGTATTTATATTATACTCGGTTGATTTTTTGATTTCTGCCAAAATCCTGACCTCCACTATCAAAAAACTGACAACTTTTCTATAATTTTCTGCCTTCGAACCATTCATTATCAAAAATCCGACCTCGTCTTATCACAAATCAGACCTACTATGTTTGTGATTGGGATCTCCTCCCGTTTCACCGTGTCTATCATATCCTGGCGGTTCCCATTACAATGATTTATTACTCGATAAGCAATAGGAGCCGCTTCCCGTTTTATAGCCGTCCTTTGATGACGGTTGCCTTAGTCACATCTGCCCGTTTGCCCATCTGCGACAGGGATATGAGGCAATAGTAGGGCTCATCCGATTGCGAATATACTTCGACAGTTTTATTTTAATGCAAAAGAGGGACAAATTGAATAACTTTTTCAAAAGCAAAATCTAGGAAAAAGGTTCCATATGAAGAAGGGCCGTTTTAACAATATCCACGGAGACAACAAAAAGCCCACCTTCCAGCATTTTACTGGAAGGTGGGCTTTGAAATTTCATGGGACAGTGTACTCAATTAAGAAGCATAAGCATCCTGCAAGATCGAACGTACTACGAACTCGCCCGGTGCATTTGTGGGACCCTCGACAAAAGTCTTTTCTGCGGAAACACGGTGCTTCTCCAAAATATAACGCAGGATGCTCCATCCAGCATCCAAAACACAGATTGCGTATACGTGGCCGCTGCATTTATCGCGGATACATTCCGCAATGGATGCGACATCCCCTTTGTGCTCGCCATCGCGAATCTGCGGAATGACCACATGATATTTGTCCTCCAACTCTTTGAGGTCCGAAATTTTTGTCCAATCGCCTGGATATACCATCAGGACGGTCGGTCCGTCCGCCTTTCCAATCTCAACAAAGTTCATATGATAACGCTCCCTTTTCGTCGATCCGGTTCTATCACCGGTATGATTTGATTGGATCTCGATTCGTCGATCCATTTTTACATTCCCACACAGCGGGCGGACTGTCCCTCAAACAAGTGGACATTTCCGCTCAAACAATACTGCTGTAGTACGGACCACAGCTTTTCTATATCGTGTTTTTCCATCGCACACAGCGGTGGCCTACACGGTCCTACGTCCATTCCCATCATGCAGAGCGCCTGCTTTACAGGGATGGGATTGACGTCCATAAACAAAGCCTGCATCAGATTCGTATATTGCAGCTGCAATTCACGACTGCGGGCAACATCTCCGTCAAAGAAACTCTGGCAGATCGAATGCATCACACTCGGCGCCAAATTCGATAACACAGAGATGATTCCCTTTGCCCCCAGCGCCAAGGCGGGAAGCGTCTGATCGTCGTTTCCAGAATAAATGTCCAGACGGTCACCACACAGGGCAGCAATGGTTGCCATTTGCGAAAAGTTCCCGCTGGCCTCCTTCACTCCCACAATGCGGTCATTTTCACAGAGCGCCAAATACGTTTCTGGCTGGATATTGACGCCTGTACGCGATGGAATATTGTATAGGATGACCGGCAGATCGGTTGCGTTTGCACATGCATTGAAGTGCTGCACCAGCCCCCGCTGCGATGCCTTGTTGTAATAAGGCGTCACATGCAGAAGCGCATCTGCACCCGCTCGGGCCGCCCCCTTTGAAAGCTCCACCGCATGTGACGTGTTGTTGGAGCCTACGCCGGCGATCACCGGAATCCGGTGGTTGACACGGCGTACAGTGTGTTCTACCACTTCACAGTGTTCTTCATCGGTAAGCGTGGACCCTTCTCCCGACGTACCGACCACCACAATGGCGTCCGTATGTCCGGTGAGCTGGCGGTCAATCATTTGATCCAGCATGCTGTAGTTGATGCGAAGGTCCGGGTACATCGGGGTGACCAGCGCCACTCCCGCGCCTTGGAAGACCGTTTTTCCCATCTGTGCTGACATCCTTTCTAGGGTGGCCACAGTTTTTCTCTGTCTGGGGAGGCGTTCTTTCATACAGCGGCTATGGAAAGCCCCAATCGCCCTCAAATCTTCCCCAATGAAGATTGAGGCTGTCACCGCCATCCCGCCAGATCTTTCTGGCCATGCCCTGACAAAGCTTTTTGGCTTTCTTTCCTAAGGGAAACCCCTCAGAAATTGCCCCTATTATACGTCCGTCCTTCCAAAAAGGGAATCAAGAACACATTAAGAACCCTTCTTCTTCATAAAGACTTCATTAAAATTTGCTGGCCTTTCCGTTCTTCTGATAGGTCTGTCTGTTTCTTCCAAATTATTATCCAATTCCTTGTTCGTTTCCCATAAAAGGACTGGTGAATGACGTGATTCATGTGTACCCAAAAGAATTTTTTAACCCGCTTGCCCTTTGCCTAAAAAGCTTCTATTGGACAAATCGTCATGAATACAAAACGCTTCGATAGATTTGAAACAATAAACATTGAGCTATATTTTATGAAATCTGAAGCGGTGGAACTACAAGGCCGATCAAACGTCTTGGGCACCCATAAGACTGCTTCAAGACACAGGGCCCTTATAATCGTGATACAAATCGTATCCGGCTTTCCAAACTACCCCGAAAGGTTATAAACCATTATTAAAGTGTTATAATGGCGCGGCGAGACCCCACCCTTGCGATCCTTGTCTATAGGCCATCCTTTGGTGTCCTGGATGTGTTACACCACCAAACATTTCTTTCATAAACAAAAACGTAGTATCTTATCTAGGGTTTCGGTGTGTCTATCAATTCTTTATTTCCATCCCCCTTTCCCTATCATGCAACAGGGTTCGGTAGCTAAATGGGATGATCCAAAGCCTCATAAAAAGATTCCATTTCGTCCTGTGTTGTACGATATGTGATTCCATTCTGAGCGGCAAAGAATCCCATCAAATTGCCTCCATCGACTTTTACAAAACCAATCTCTACGAAATAGAAACGCAATAAAAACAGGGCAGGAAGTACGAGCAAAAGGCTTGATTTTGTGCATTTTCCAACATGTTCCATACATATGGATAAATATTACTCTGGTCGTGTTTTTCTCTTCAAACAATAAAAATTGCGCTGCGAAAACCGCAGCGCAATTTTTATTGTTTCATTCATTTTATCAGACGATAAAAGCCATCACTTCTGATTTTTCGTAAAGTTCCAGGAATCCCGGCACATATCGTCCAACGTATATTTGGCTTCCCAACCGAGCTCCTTCTTTGCTTTCGAAGCATCCGCATAACACTCCGCGATGTCACCCGGACGGCGCGGTGCAATCTTGTAATTGATCTTTACACCGGAGGCCTTTTCAAAGGCTTTTACGACATCCAGAACCGAGCTGCCTTTTCCAGTGCCCAAATTGTAGATTTCCGCCCCCTGGACGCTGTCCAATTTTTCCAGTGCCTTGATGTGGCCGACTGCCAGGTCGCACACATGGATGTAATCGCGTACACCGGTGCCATCTGGGGTTGGATAGTCATCTCCATAAACCGAGAGGCACGGCAGCTTACCAGCCGCTACACGCGCAATATACGGCATAAGATTGTTCGGAATGCCGTTTGGATTCTCACCAATCAGCCCGGACGGATGGGCGCCAATCGGGTTAAAGTAGCGCAACAGCGCAACCTTCAGGTCCTTATCCGCAACACAGACATCCTGCATGATCTGTTCGATAAAGAACTTCGTGGTGCCGTATGGATTCGTGGTGCCGCCTGCCGGCATATCCTCCTTAAACGGAACCTTGTTGTTCATCCCGTAGACGGTCGCAGAAGAACTGAATACGATCTTCTTGACCTGATATTTGCGCATGAGATCGAGCAGGTGCAATGTTCCCGTGATATTGTTGTGGTAATATTCCAACGGCTTCTGGACAGATTCGCCCACCGCTTTAAGTCCTGCAAAATGGATCACTGCGTCGATCTTGTGCTCTTTGAAAATCTTTTCAAAGTTGTCGTAATCGAGCATATCACATTCATAGCTGGGGAAGGTCTTCCCTGTGATCTTCTCTACGGCACGCAGTGCGTCGGGAGAGGAGTTCACATCAGTTATCCATCACAACAATGTCAAAACCATTGTTGAGCAGCTTGCCACACAGGTGTGGGAACCGATAAATCCGGCGCCGCCGGTCACCAGTACTGTCATAATCAATCATCCTTTCTGGTATCCGGCCGTCATTGGACGCCCGACACACTTTTGCGCCAGGGGCGGCAACCGCCGGTAATCTGATCTTGATGGACCATACAGCGCATTGCTTTCAGCCAACCATTTTTACACGCCAGCTGCCCTACAAGCGCCATCTTACAATTTTATTCGCCCTTTTTGCTTTCCATAAACTTCGCGTACGCTGCGCGGAGTTCCTTGGAAGTTTCCTCTGGGCAGGTCGGGTTGCAGTGAGCCCATGCGCCCGTCTCGCTGGAAGCGTTAAACTTCTGCTTGTCAGCACTGCGCATTGGTGGGAAGAACTCAATGTGGAAATGGAAATCCTTGGAGTAATCGCCCGAATTGACCGGCGCATTGTGCATGCACATCATATAGGGGAAACGGTAGTCAAATAGGCTGTCGAGCATCCCCACGGTGTCGCGGATAGTAACACCAAGGCTGTACTTTTCTTCCTCCGTAAGGTCTGTAATATACTGCACATGGCGGTTTGCCATGATATAGACGCCATAGGGATATTCGCAATAGAACGGGAGATAAACCGTGAAGTGCTCATTCTGGAAGATGATGCGCTTTTCTGCCTCGAGTTCATGTTTCAACGTATCACAGAACAGGCAGTTGCCGGTTTTTTCCAAATATTCCTTTGCGGACGCGGTTTCCAGCGCAAGCTTCTTCGGAATAAAAGAATAACCATACATCTGGCCGTGCGGATGGGGCATGGTCACACCCACCACTTCGCCGCGATTTTCAAAGGGGAACACATATTTGATCTTTTCGTCGGAACGCATTACATTGAACCGTTCACACCACAGGTCCACCAGCTTCTTCATGTGGTCATAGGACAGCTCCGGCATGGTCACCGTATGGCCGGGAGAATACAGGATGACTTCACACTTGCCGTAGGACGGTTTTACCTTGAAAAAGTCGTTTGCAATCCCCTCGTCCGGCTCCGGCGGATTTTGGGAAAGCGCCGGGAAGTCGTTGTCGTACTCCAACACTTCATAATCCGGTACATTGCCAAAGCTGGGGCAAAACGGGCAGTAGTCCTTGGGCATCTGGGGGCGTCCCTGCCGGTTCGACGCAATCATCACCCAGTCCTGAATCAACGGATGCCATCTCAATTCTGCCATAATTCATTTCCTCCTATATCCCTATGTATTTGAAAATATAAATTTGATACAAAAAGCAGGTCTGTATTACAGGATACGCGTGCCGCCTACCGGGCGGATGCGCAGGTTGTGGCAGCTCCCCTCTCCGGTGACCGCCTCCATTGCTTTCACAAACTCTGGCAGATAATCCACCGGAACAAAGGTCTGCACGGTGCCGGCAAAACCGCCGCCGTGTACACGGTAAGCACCGCCGCGCTTTTCCAACAGGCGCTGGGCAAGCGCCAGGACAATCGACACACCCTGCTGCTGCGGATGGCTCGCCGAGAACACATTCTGCAAATACATGTAGCTGGAATAGCCGGATTCGACAATCAGCTTTTTAAACGTATCAAAATCATTTGCCTTCAGAGCCGCGGCTTCGTCGAGCACACGGGCGTTGTCCGCAAAGAAGTGCATCGCACGCAGCACGCAACGGTCGCCCATCTTCTGGCGAAGCGCTGCAATATTGGCATAAAACTCCTCTTCATCGACTTCGCGCAGAACCTCTTTGCCAAAGAATGCCGCAACTTCTTTCATCTCTGCCGGCACCGCCGCGTAATCGGGCGTCAGGTCGGAGTGGCTGCCCTTGGTGTCAATGATGCAGAGTGCATAACCGCACTTTGTGAAGTCAAAATCCACTTTCTGCGCTTCTGGATGGTCTTTATCTTTGAAATCAATCTGGACAAAGCCGCCCACCGAACTGGCCGCCTGGTCCATCAGCCCACAGGGCTTTCCAAAGTATACGTTTTCTGCGTACTGGCCGATCTGAGCAATGGAAAGCGCGCTTTCCTTTCCCTCGCAGAACAATTCATTGACGATGGTCCCTACAAGCACTTCAAAAGCCGCGGAAGAAGAAAGACCGGAACCCGTCAGAACATTGGACGTCGTGTAAGCGTCAAAGCCGCCCACTGTATAACCCAACTGCTGATAGCGTGCACAGATCCCACGAATCAAAGCACGGGACGTATTCATCTCAGAGGGATTGACCTCCTGGTTTTTGGCGTCGATTTCATCCCCTCTGTGACCCTCGGACTTGATACGCACCTTGGTGTCCGGGTTCAACGCTACAATAGCGATGACATCCAAGTTGACGCTCGCCGCCAGCACGCGCCCGCGCTGATGGTCGGTATGATTCCCGCCAATTTCGGTGCGTCCAGGTGCGCTGAAGATCGAGATATCGCGGTCTGCGCCATCGAGTTCTTCAAACGTCTCAATCGCATGTACGAATCTCTCACGATAGCCAGCGACATCCGCCGTGCTGCAAGCGTAGATGTAAGCCATCTTTTCATCCAGCCCACCGCTGGAGATCATTTTTCTACTTCTGCTGAAAGCATGATTGGTACCTCCCGTTTTCATATGTTTTTCCAGAGCGGAACGCGCGATCCGCCATCCGGTTTATTTCCCTTTGTCTTGCTTTCATTGTATCCCCATTGGGACGCGCAAACAAGGGCAATCCGTATCAATTTTATGGATATTTGATGCAGGATTCCAGTTTTTCCCCGATATGCACCATTCCCTCCTACAAAGGGACGCACTTTTTGAAAAAATGCTATATTTATTAAATTATACCATAATTTCCACAGATTACCACTGCTTTTTAGAAAAACATCTCATCCTTTCCCGTAAAATGGTCGATTCTTCCCAGAACCACTGTATTGATCTATCCAAATTTTTATCTGTACTTTTTCCCTATATTTTTTTGTATATTCTGCGATAAATCGGTAAAGAACTTGCTTCGTTGTCAATTTATGATAAAATAATAGAAATCGGTAGAATAACAGGAGAGGAAACGGCACGTGCGCTATGAAAATTCACATTTCCTCCAAAAAGCAAATTATTCAGGTTTTGATGCTCTTTGTTGTGCCCCTGGTTTTGTTCCTGGTCGGTTACAATTTTTATACGATGCAGGCCATGAACGAGCGCGTGGCGGAGAGCAACCGCAGCACGGTATACCTATATAAGAGTTCTCTGGAAAAAGACCTACAGGATATTGATCTCTTCCTTGCCAACCTTGTGGTAGGCGATACCAATTTTCAACGTTTGCGCAGTCCCATGGACCCGCTGGAAGCACACCTCTGTTCCAAGCAAATCATCAACCGGTATCAGGAAATGATCGCTACCAAGCGGATCATCGGAGGTATGTTCCTTTTCACAGAGCCGAACGGACTGCATCGGGAAGCCTATGGCGGTTCCTACACCTACACCGTCAAAGAGCAGCTGCGCTCCTATCTGGAAGAACTCACTGGCTCCGGAGAGATAGACCGCAGCCGTTGGCAGATCTATTCCATGGGAGACGAGGCCTTTTTGCTGCGAATTCTCGGCAGCGGTGGGGTCTATTCCGTCTGTGCTGTGGATCTAAATCGGTCGCTGCGGCCGCAGGATTCCACGGACCCACAGAATGGCGTATTGTTGTATGCGGCTCCGGATGGGCAGCTGTTGACTTCACAGGAATGGGCAAAGCAGGAGGAGGTTCAAATTCAGTGGACTTCGGATTCCTTCTATCAGGCTGGAAATGGCCAATATCTCGCTGTGCAACAGTACTCCGAGGTGGCAGGGGTCTGGTTCGTCTATCTGACCCCCTATCGAGATCTTCTTCACCATATGGATTTCGCTCAGCTTTTGCTGTTGATGGCTTCGATCGCCCTGCTGGTACTTCTTCCATCTGTTACTATATTTTAAAACGGCTGTTCTTTAAGCCTATGGAACAGTTGGTACAAACCATGAACGCTATTAAATGTGGCGACTTGGATGCTAAAATGGAAACCGACTATCGTGTGGTGGAATTTAAGCAGTTGAGCGATACCTTCAATGGCATGATGGAGGAGATTAAATCCCTCAAAATTGCCGTCTACGAAAAAGAATTGGAGCTACAGAAGGCACAACTACAATATTTGCAGATTCAGATACGCCCGCACTTCTTCTTGAACTGTCTAAAAAATCTGTATGCACTCGCGCAGGAGAGGCGTTTTGAACAGATTCAACAGATGATTCTGGCCCTGTCCGACTATCTGCGCTATCTATTTTCTGATAATATGACACTGGTCCCTCTGCGGGACGAGCTACAAAGTGTCAGGCGCTATCTGCTTTTACAACAGATGAGCGCCTCCTGCCCTCCACCTGCGACATCGACGCGGATGAACAACTTTTTGATTTTCAAGTGCCTCCGATGTCCATTTTGACCTTTGTGGAGAATTCTGTTAAGCATGCCTCTCTACCTGGCGAACCCCTCGCAATCTATATAAAGGTCATGGCTGTAGATTTGTAGGTAAAATACAAAACTAGGAAAATAGGCGTGAAAACCCGTGATAACTGTTGATAAACCGAAAAATGGCTTTAGACCGGCGTTTTTGGGGCGTTAGAATTGGTGACATCTTGGAAAATGTCGTATTTTTTGTATTTTATATGCAAAGTTTTATAGCCTGTTTTGCGTCGAATCCAGGCGAGTATATCACGCAGTATCGAATTTTAAACAATCTTTTTAAAATGTTTAAAATCGCTTAAAATCAGCAGGAATGAATTTAACACGAAGGCTCATAAACCGCATAAAACTGCGGCATGTGGGCCTTTTTTGTTTTTATAAAGTTGATTTAAATAATTAGAATAGTATGGCCTATATCTTACTTGGAGGCGCTCTTGTACTCTCCGTTTTAATGGGAAATAGGGGAAGTCCATATAAGGCTTAATGGGAAGTGCTTCCCATTAAGTATTCATGCGGGTTTGTCACGTATTGATTCTAATTATGAATAAAATTGTTGGCAGTTTTAAAAATGTATATTTTTTGAATAATATGTATAAATATTCTTTAGCGTTTTGCTTGTCTTAGTTTGTGAATAAAATTTACTTTGTTCTAATATTTAATAATATTTTATATATGTTTATTTTTGATAATAATATATATATTAGGAAATAAAAGGGTGTATATATTGCATAAATTGTCAAGGCTAAAAGTGTCCCTAAATTGAAAAAATTGTCGTTATTAATATATAGGATTTGGCCATATCCTTACTACATATTGAAAGGGTAAGGGTTATGAAAAAGGTAATGAGTACAGATCGTTTCCGGCGGATTATGCGCTTACGCATCCATGGAAATGTGGTCCGCATTGATTTTAGAGACGGGAAAAGCTGTATCGAGGATCAGCGCGGCAGACTGCAGCATACCAACCTGGACGGGAGTAATATCGTCATCCTCGCTAATCCCTCGATACAGCAGAAATCTTGTAAATAGCCTAATCTCAGCATCTGTGAATTTGTCGAAAATATCGCCCTCTGCCTCTGCTACTGTTGGGGTAGAGGGCATTTGTTTGTCTAAAATTGTACTCTCAACATCAGCGTGCAAGGCATCGATCAAAAAATCTTTTTCTGAGTCACTACCATTTGCAATAGCGCGATGCAATTCGGTCACGATGTCAAAAATCAACTTTTGTTGCCTAGAATTGCACTTGGCTATAGCATCAGACAGATTTTTTAATACAGGTGGAAGGGATTGGCGCACGGCCTCCATTGATTCCGTATCGTCCCATTTGAAAGGGGGATCTCGTTGGTCGCTCTCCCCTCTTAAATAAGCACCTGACACACCAAAATAATCTTCCAGCGCGGCCATTGCCTTTGAGTTTGGCTCTCGTTTTCCGTTTTCATACCCGATAATAGTGCTATATGCAATCCCAGTCTTTTCAGAAAGTTGTTTTTGTGTAATCCCTTTTTCTGCTCTCAATGTTTTTAGACGTAGAGCTACTGATGATAAACCATTGTCCATTTTTGTATCTCCTTTTTGAAAGATTATATCATTCAACTTGTTCAAATGCAAAACAAAACGCAACTTTACCGCTTGACTTATGCATACGAATAAGATATAATTGTTATACAGCTTAGTCGAACGAACAAGAAAAGGAGGATAAACATTGTTTGTAATCCCCAGAATTAATGAAATTGAAAAACGCCGTAAAGAACACGGATGGTCACAACATAAGCTCTCCTTACGTGCAGGATTAGCTGGTTGTGCAATTTGCCGCATTGAAAACGGCAAAACAAAGAGAATCAACCACCTGCGCGCCAGGGAAATTGCTAAAGCTCTGGATTGCCAGGTAGAAGATATATTTGTCAAATCGAAAGGAGTTTAATCATGGATGAAATGCAAGTATTTAAGAACAGCGAATTTGGAGAGCTCGGAGTACTGGAAATTGACGGTAAGCCCTATTTCCCGGCCACAGCGTGTGCAAAGTCCCTTGGATATAAACGCCCTGCTGATGCGATCACCGCCCATTGTAAGGGGTCGGTAAAATACCGAGTCCTTACAAATGGAGGAGAACAGGAGCTGAAGTTCATCCCGGAGGGCGATTTGTACCGATTGATTACCCATAGCAAACTCCCAGCCGCCAAGCGGTTTGAGATGTGGGTGTTTGACGAGGTGCTCCCGACAATCCGCAGGCAAGGCGCGTATGTGCCAAACCTAAATGAGGCCATCTCCAAGACGGCTACCGCTGTTGTAACGGAGGTTATGAGGCAGCTAATCCCGATCATAAAAGATGTCGTAAATCATGGGACCAGACAGAGCTACTGCGGACCGGACGCTACCGGACTGTGTGATCTGAGTAACCGCTGTAAGCTGGAGACCTTCCCGCCGGACGTTGTTGGACAGGTAGATGCAATGCTTGAAGAAATGCTCCAGCAACAAAGCCTCAATTTTAGTCTGATCGCGCGGTACTGCACGGTTAATGGATACGCCATATCGTCTCCGTCAGTAAAAACCTACTTTAAGCGCCGTTTCGGTCAGAATTAAGGAGGTCTATCATGGCAAGAACATTTGAGATCACTACAGAAGGAAACGCCGCCAAGATCGTTGTTGACGGCAACGAAATCAGCGACGTTATTGAGTGTAATCTCCGCAAAAACAACGAAGGAACCATACTGGAGATTAAGATTGCAATTACTGGAGATGTATCATACAACCATAAACCAATTAAAATCCCTTGTGCGCAGACCTATGGTACAACTTCAGAGGAGATCAGAAGAGCCATTTTAGACTGGAGAAAGGGATGCTTACATGAAAACGGGTAATCATGGACTTATCTCTCCTATATCAATATCTCTTTCGAGCAGTGCAAGCCGAAACGCCCGAAAGGGCGTCCACTAAGGGATGGCCTCCTAGTGCTGATGATGGCAGGCCGGAAGACAGGTGACAATATGATCAAATTATCCACGAGAGAGCTTGCAGAGCTTAAGGGATGCACGCAGCGCAATATCAAGCTCTTAGCGCAAAGTGGTAAACTTTGCGGAGAAATTGCTAAAAACGAAAAGAATAGACCCGCATATCAATTTGCGCTGGATGCCCTTGAGCCAGAACTGCAAATTAAATATTACCGGCAACACGGTATGGAGCTCCCAAAGGAGCTATGCAAACCAAAAAAGCCGCAGCCGGTTAAGGAGTCCAAACCACTAGACGCATACACCGCTGCCCAGCGAGAGGAGATCAGCCGCTGGATCAATATCCTCAAGGACTGGCAGAGTTATCGTGCCAATCGCAAGGACAAAGAGTCTGTGGACGCGGAGTACATAGCACAGTGCCGGGATAAATATCCGGACGTGCATATCTCCCGTGACATTCTATACAGCCGCCAGCGCGCGTATAAGGCCAACGACTACGATGGGCTTGTGGACAAGCGAGGTATTGGACGCAAGGATAAGTCCTCTTTCCCGGATGAGATTAAGGATCTATTTTTGTACCTATATTTGGACGAGAGGGCACTCCCGATCTCCAAATGCTATGAGGCAACAAAGCTGGCGATTGGTCAGCAGAGACCAGAGTTGTTAGGGCGTATGCCCAGTTACGACACCATGTATCGCTGGGCAAACGAGTACAGCAAGCCAGTAGCCTGTCTCGCTCGTGAGGGCGACAAAGCCTTTAATGATCGGTACGGTATCTTTGTCGACCGATTTTATGATCATATGGACAGCAATGATTACTGGATTGCCGATGGCCACACGATCGATGTCATCAGTAAGGCGGATGATGGTAGTGACCGGCACCACCGCATGACGCTGTCGGCGTTTTTGGATGCTCGCAGCGGCATCTATGTAGGTTGGGTTGTGACGGATCATCCAAGTAGTGATGCTACCATTTTTGCGCTGCGTAAGGCAATCCAGCGATATGGTATCCCTAATCATATCTATGTAGATAATGGCCGGGAGTATCTCAATATCGATATTGGAGGGACCGGGCACCGGCGAGCAAGCAAGGTCAAGATCGACTTGCCGACTCCGATCTTACAGCGGCTAGGGATCCAGATGACCAATGCGTTACCACGTAATGCGCAAGCAAAAATCATTGAAAGAGAATTTCGAAATTTTACATTTTTGAGCCGTCTATTTGACGGCTATTGCGGAAGCAACGTCGTCGCAAAGCCGGAAAAACTCAAACATAAACTCAAGGCGGGCAATATTCCCACGGACGGGGAGCTGACACAGGTCATCAATGAGATGATCGACGGATATTTTAATGCGCAACCTTACAATGGCAAGGTTGTAGCGGACCGCGGAAAGACCAAATTGCAGGTGTATATGGATCACCTGCCACAAACCGTACGCCGTGCCGCACCTGACGATCTATATCTGCTGATGATGCGTAGTACCCGCGCGCAGACGGTTGGCAAAAATGGTGTATATCTCACGGTATGTGGTGAGCGGCTCTATTATCATAGCGACGAGCTGCTCATCAATTGGACCGGGAAAAAGGTCTATCTGCGATACGACCCAGAGGATCTCCGGAGTGTCCGCGTATACGACGCGGACGAGAAGTACATCATGACGGTGCCTCTCATCAGCGAGCTAATGCTCGACTATGGGGCCTCCAAAGACGAGGTACGCACCGCAATGCAGCAAAAACGACGCTGGCGCAACCAGGCAAAACACCTCGCCGATATCCAGCGTGAGCAGGCTGTAGCACAGTATGGACCACTCAACGTCTTGGATATCTTTGTTCGGGCAGCTCACGTCAATAACGAAGGACTGCTGTTGCCATCCGATGACAATACAAACAATATTACAGAGATTACACCAGTGCCACAATCTGAGCGTACCCGTGTAGCAGCCGGGGACGGCGGCGTGGTAATCGACATAGAGCGGATGATCCGCAACAGACTCAAAAGAGAGGGGCAAACAAGATGAGCAAACAATACGATCCGGAGCTCCAGCAACGCCTGGAGGATTACATCAAGGAGGTTGGCAGCCAAAGTGAGGCCGCCCGAAGGATTGGAGTGAGCGTTGCGGTAGTAAGCACTTACCGCAACAGCAAATATGCAGGCGATGTAGCGGGGTTCGAGACCCGACTCCGCCAATTTTTGGCCACCAAGGAGGCGGCAGACGAGCTATCCAATAGTGTTGTGGAGTATGTACCGACATCTATAAGCGAGTCGGTCTATCATACAATCCGCATATGCCATCTAAAAGGCGGCCTCGCAAATGAGTGTGGGGACGCCGGAATTGGCAAAACCAAGGCGGCGTTGAAATATGTGTCGGATTACCCGAGTCAGGCAATCCTGATTACAGCTAATCCGTGTATCAGCAGTGTGACAGCCTTTTTTAAGGCGCTTTGCAGGCGCCTTAAAATATCAGCTGCTCGTAAGGACGATATGTGGATAGAGGTGGACGAGCATCTGCGAGGCGGACGCAAAGTCCTCATCGTGGATGAGGCTCAGCATCTCCCGATCAAGACTGTGGAGGCTATCCGAGCTCTCACAGACAGCAATCCGGAGCTGGGATGCTGCATGATCGGCAATCCTGAGACAATTAATGTCGGTACACGCCGCCCGGCGTTTGCCCAGATCCGCAACCGGACAAAGATTGTGCAGATCAGGCACACTGGGGAGATAACCAAAGCAGATATCGCCTTGCTCTTCCCGGCTTTGGCAAGTCAAGACAAAGAGCTTGAATTGCTATGGGCTGTCGCCCGTAGCGAGCAGGGAGTCCGCGGGGCTGTAAATCTCTATAGCAACGCGGAAGATAACGAGGATATATCGTATCAGGGGCTGATGTCAATGGCCAAATACATGAAAATCGTTGCCTATTGAGGAGGATGGTAATGCGTAAAATCATCTATTACATAGGACCGTGGGCCTTGGGATTACTGTGCGGCATCGCCGCAATGCAGCTGAGGGACGGAGAATATCTACTTGCTGCTACCTGGACATTGCCGGTTATTGGTTTGGGAGGGGTTTTGCTTGCAGGATTAAGCGAGAATGAGGACCCTCCTACCTCTACAATGGGCGGTTAAACCGCCCATATCCTTAATGCAGCCGCCCATAAGGGTGACGGTCACAAGCCCGCAAATGCAGAGTGGGGATAATAAGGAGGTGATGATATGCGATATCCCAAAAAACTTGAGCAACACGCTGATGCTATCTTATCATCCCGCCGCCGGGAGGCGATCAGAGAACAAGAAGAGGTCCAAAATTGGCTACGCACAACGCATCCGGCTATTCTGGGCTGTCAAAATAAGCTTTCTCGCTTGCTTGCGCGGTTGGGGATAGCCAAAATACGGAGATCATCATGCGACAAAGAGATTGAGGCACAAATTGACGCTACGCGCAAAGAACTGCACGATCTGATGACCGATGCACAGATGTCTGAGGATGATCTATTGCCAAAATACACGTGTCCTGAGTGCCAGGATCGTGGATACATAGACGGCAGACCATGCCCCTGTAGGCAGACGATCCTCAACCGGCTGGTGTATGAGCAGCTATGCGACGTCTCCCCAGCGCAGAGCTGCTCTTTTGACAATTTTGATCTGCACTATTATGTGGACCACCGTCAAGACATGGCCAAAACCCTTAAAAGCTGCGAGAGATACGCGAAGGATTTTAGCAAAAACAGCAAAAATCTACTGTTTTATGGGGATCCGGGTCTTGGCAAGACCCACTTGTCATTGGCAATCGCCGGAGAGGTAGCACGCTCCGGCCATCTTGTAATGTATGCGTCCGCGCCTCATTTGATGGCGCAGTTAGAGGACGCAAAATTTAGGCAATCTGAGGCTGGGATGGAGTACCGGGAAATTATCTATGGCTGTGATCTATTGGTGATCGACGATCTCGGAGCAGAGTTGGTCACACGATACACACAATCAGAGGTGTATGACCTGATTAACACCCGCCTCAATATTGGTATCCCGACCATCATCAATACCAATCTGACAATGAACGGGATTTATAAGCTGTATACCAACCGTGTGGCCTCGCGGATTGCCGGGACATACACGGAGGTACAGTTCCAGGGCCGGGATATCCGGCTCCAAAAAAGAGTAGAGGAGATGGAGGCGCATGAGCAAAAAGCACAGACATCGCACATATGGAGAGCAGCAACGTCATATCCTTGCGGTAAAAATCCGCAAGATGACGGACGAGCAGTTATGTGAGTTTGTCAACCAGACTGTCCCGTCATTTGGTGTAAGCCAATACTTGGATAGACTAGAGGAGCTGTCTGGTACCGGAAACGGCATCGGATCCGGGATGGTGGACAAGCTACGCAACATTGCACTAAAGGAGGGATATATATATGCAGATTGACAATTTGCCAGATTGCCCCTGTTGTGGAGGAGAGGCCGAGTATATAGAGACGATGTACGGAGCGGGGATGCTATTGTCGGCATCCATACGATGCCGTGATTGTGATCTCCACATTGAGCACAGAGGTGTAGCGGGTAAAATTGCAGATACCCGCGCTAAGGTTATCGCGGCATGGTCGTGCCGTGTGCCAAAAAACAAGCTTTGCCTGATTGTATCGCAATACTACTACAGCAGGTACTGCTTTTTGGCGGTTTACAATCCGGACACATTCCGCGCGCAAGCGATGGCCTGCGTTGCCGCTTTGGAGGATTATAAGCGGCCGCAGGGTGATCCCAGGTCAATTAATTACGGAGACCTCAGTGATGAGTGGTACCGTAAAGGCGCAAGGAGATACAACGTCAACGACTCCGGAGACATCTATTTTGTCATGGGAGATAGCGTAGATGAGCTTTTGCCTGAGATACGGGACTATTATCAATCTGCCGAGCGAGAGAGACATCTTGACCGGCGTAAAGGTACGGCCAAAAAAATAGCCCTGCACCATCAAGCAAGTGTTGTATATGGGATTGTAAAATCAATTTTTAATCTGATTTAGGAGGATAACATGGCACACAAAAAATTGACGTCAAAATGTGGTGTGACAATACCCAAAGATATCCGCGCTCAGGTCGGTTGGACACCGGGTATGGCGGTGGACATTGAGGAGGCCGGAGATCACAGTGTTATCATCCGTCCACATGTACCAGTTTGCCGGTTTTGCGGTACGGTAGAGCATGTGATCGAGGTGTCCGGTATTAGCTTATGCCGGGATTGTGCGGAGGCGCTGAGAGAGGAGCTGGACAAATATGGACTCGCGTAAAATAGACCGTCTTGTCCAGATCAAGGATGAGATTGCAGCATTAAAGTCCGAGCAGGATCGCTTAGAAAACGAGTTTCTCCTGCAGGCCAAACAAGACCTGCAGGATACAAAATATAAGACCACCGCTTATGTAAGCGGCAGTGGAAATAAGGTAGTAGCGACTACCGCAAGGTCTGTCAAGATTACATATCCCTCCCGCTTGCGCCTTATTTTTGGCAGCACCTATCCGGATGCGGTAACGGAGCAGACAACATACAAGTTATCTGCTCCAGCCGGTCGGATGCTGGCCGGATTATGGTCCGGTGAGTATGTCGAGCAGACGCTGGCAGCTGCTATACAGTCTTTGCCTGTTGAAGATAAAGCAAAAAAACTCTTGACAAAAAAGCTCCACGGGATCAATTATGACGGAGATGTCCGTAACCTCCAGGTGATTGGCGGCATGGATGAGCAGCAGGCCCAAGAGTGGGCATATCTATTACAGGAGGCTGCTGTATGGGATGATTTTAGGCAGCTGCTGATGGGCGCACCATCTGGCTGCAACGACCCGGAACACATCCTCGATCTGATACACGGAGCAATGGTGGTCGAGGAGACTACCAAAATCCAGGTTGTACCAATACAAAAATAATGGCAAGCGGGTGCATAATGGGATACTGTCCCCTTTGCGGTGACATCGTTTGGGAGGATGAGTGGGACCTTGTTGAGGACAAAATTGTCCATGATCACTGCAAAACAGAATATATTAAACGTAAATATCATTTATCCGATGCACAATTTTTTCGTATGCAACAATTACAACAACTAGAAGAAAATTTGTTGGGCTTAGAGACTAAAATAGATGACATAAAAAATGATGTTGACC